>CABSHY010000192.1 GCA_902477615.1 uncultured Sutterella sp. | reverse complement strand
GTGGGGTACTACCGTTGCTGAACTTACGCAAGGCGAAGGGGTTCTTTTGGGTGAAATTCACGAAAGTCGAATTCGTCATACCCGAGCCATTTTGCCGGCCCTTAAGAGTAAAGTAGCCGAAATTACACCCGCTGAATGAGTTAACAACCGTTAAAATAACTGTTGGAACTTTTCAAGCACTCGTTTGTTGAGGATAGATTTTGTTTAAGCTCGTTACACCTATTGTGTTGCTGACCAAGTTGTTGATGGGGGCTTATCCCCAATGGAAGGGCTGTGCTCCTTCTAAGCGTCAGCGCATTTATTTTGCCAATCACACGAGTCACTTAGACACGATTGTGCTTTGGTCTTCGCTTCCGCCTGAAATTCGCTGTCATACGCGCCCTGTGGCTGCCAAGGACTATTGGGTCAAAGGTGCCATTCGTCGTCGCATCGCCATTAAAGAACTCAACGTGGTGTTGGTTGACCGTCGTCGTGCCGAAGGCAGTGACCCGATGGAACCTTTGCGCGAGTGCTTACGTGAAGGCTCTTCGATGATTATTTTCCCGGAAGGCACGCGTCGTCCTCAAGCTACGCCCAGCGAATTTAAGTCTGGCATTTGGCGCTTAGCTAAAGAGTTTCCCGATGTTGAACTCATTCCCGTTTACATCGAAAACTTGCACCGTGCCATGCCCAAGGGCGCATTGATTCCTGTGCCCACCATCTGCTCGGTTCGCTTCGGTGCCCCGTTACCCTTCTCTGCGGAAGATCCGAAAGAAGAATTTTTAGCGCGCGCCCGCGACGCTGTCATTAAGTTGTCGGAGCAATAAGATGCGTTTAGGTATTACTCTTTCTGAAACCTACCAACTCGTCCTTCTCGTTTTGGTATTGTTGATTGCGTTTGGTACGAGCTACGGTCAATGGGCCGTTCGCAAAGCCACGAGCGCCGAACAAATTGAACGCATCCGCGTTTTAAACGCTCGGATTCGCGCCGGTTGGTGGTTGATTTTATTTTTCGCCATCGCGTTCTGGGGCGGCATGAATTTCCTATTGGTGATTTTTGCCTTCATCTCCTTTTTAACGTTTAGAGAATTTGTGGCCCTTACTCCAACCAAACAGTCGGACCATTGGGCATTGGTGGTGTCTTTCTACATCGTGATTCCTTTGCAATACATTTTGATTGCTTGGGACCAATACTTGCTCTTTACGCTCTTCATCCCGGTGTATCTGTTCTTACTTTTGCCGATTTTGATGTCCATTGGTAATGACAGTGATCTTTTCTTGGAACGCGTTGCCAAGATCCAATGGGGTTTGATGTTAAGTGTGTACTGCGTAAGCCACGCACCGGCCTTAATGAACTTTGAAATCGTTCGTTTCGGTTCCAACGCTTCCTTGATGTTGCTCTTTTTCCTCTTGATCGTCTTTATTGGTGACTTGTTTGTCGTGATGGCAAGCTCGTATTTCGGTGGCAAGACCTTAAGAGACAATCCGCACAAGACCATTAAGGGCATTGCCGTGGGTGGCTTGGTCGCCATCTTGTTGGGTTACGCCCTTTTCTGGATGACGCCCTTTAGAACGTGGCAAGCTTTGGTGATGGCTTTTGCTATCGTTGCCTGCGGTGCTATGGGTGATATTGTGATTGCTTCCATTAAGCGCTCTTTGGGTAGTCGCTTCATGGACGGTGATAAATACTTGGGGCGTGGTACGCTCGAACGCTTGGCCCCCTTGATGTTTGCCGCTCCTGTTTACTATCACATCACGCAAAACTACTTCAATATCGTTTGGTAGTAACAGTTTGATTTTTTCAAAGAGGCTCCGGGAAACAATTTCCGGAGCTTTTTTTTGACACTTATCAAAGAAAAAATGAGTGATACTCCTTTAGGGGGTTTTAAAATACCCCCATCGTAAAACCCATTGATTTAATTAACAATTTTTACTATCACCCCTCTTTTATTTCTCCACAAAAGACAGTAAACTAGTCCGAAATTGATGATTCATGGAGAAATCTTACATGTACAATCCGAAGTCTAAAATCGCAGAAGAGTTTATCGCTCACGAAGAAATTGAAGCCACACTTGCCTATGCGCAAGAACACAAGAACAATCATGAAATGATTGATGCTTTGTTAGCCAAAGCCGCTGCCTTTAAGGGGCTTACCCACCGCGAAGCAGCTGTTTTGTTAGCTTGTGAGGATGAAGGTCTTAACGAAAAGATTTTCGAGACGGCTAAGAAGGTTAAAGAGCATATCTACGGCAACCGTATCGTGTTGTTTGCACCGTTGTATTTGTCTAACCACTGCATCAATACCTGCACGTACTGCCCGTATCACGCCAAAAATAAGAACATTGTTCGTAAAAAACTCACCCAAGATCAAATTCGTCACGAAGTGGTTGCTCTTCAAGACATGGGCCACAAGCGCCTTTTGTTAGAAGCCGGCGAACACCCGCGTCACAACCCGATTGAATACATCTTAGAGTGCATCGATACGATTTACTCCATTAAGCACAAAAACGGTGCCATCCGTCGCGTCAATATCAACATTGCCGCCACAACCGTCGAAAACTATAAAAAGCTCCACGACGCCGGCATCGGTACGTATCAACTTTTCCAAGAAACGTACCACAAAGAACAATACAAGCTCCTTCACCCGAAGGGCCCCAAGAGTGATTACGCTTACCACACCGAAGCCATGGACCGCGCCATGGAAGGCGGTATCGATGACGTGGGCTTAGGTGTTCTCTTTGGTTTGACGCTTTGCCGTTACGACTTCGTTGGTCTTTTGATGCACGCCGAACACTTGGAAGCCACCTGGGGCGTGGGCCCGCACACGATCAGCGTTCCGCGTATCTGCCCGGCCGATGATATCGATCCGACCACGTTTACGAATGCTGTTCCTGACGAATTGTTCTTAAAGATTGTTGCCTTGATTCGTTTGGCTGTTCCCTACACCGGCAT
>CABSHY010000191.1 GCA_902477615.1 uncultured Sutterella sp. | reverse complement strand
CAAACTGCACAGGGTTCGCAATTCGCTGGGAATCAAAAGACGACCGGCGGCATCGACCTTAACCGTCACGGCACAACCTAAAAGTCGACGTTGAAAAGCTCGCAACGCATAGGGCAGTTGCATCAACTTTTCACTTAACTCTTTCCACTGAGGTTGGGGATATAGCAAGACACAGCCATCAGGGTGGCATGTTAAAGTCACCTCGCCGTCACAAGACGACAAAAGGCTCTCGCGATGCCGTGCCGGCAACGAGAGACGTCCTTTGACATCCAAGACTAAGAGCGACGTTCCTTGAAACATAAGGCTCACCCGAAAAAACTTCCCCTTCTGGTGCAGAAAATCGGGAGCCCCAATCCATATTGAGGCACCTACTCCCACTTTTTCCCACTTTCTTACACCTCAATTTATATTGCAAGTTCTTGTTAGTCAAGGCAAGTTGCTAAATTTAGGAACTTTTTTTGTAATTCATCTTGTTTTGCCCATTTTTTACGCAAAACAAAAGAGGCAAGTTCGAAAACCTGCCTCTCGTGTGAATCAATATCAATGCGAATTACAAATTCTTCGCTTTTTCGATATTAAGTTTGATGCGACCATCAACAGCAATGCCTTCACCATTCTTTTCACTGATAATCAACGGATTGATATCAAGCTCTTCAATGGCAGGGAAGTCGCCGACCAATTGAGACAAACGCAATAAGCTCTCTTGCAATTGCGGCATTTGAGCAGGCGTCGTGCCACGAGCGCCTTGCAAAAGACCGTAGGCCTTAACGCCCGTAATCATATCCATTGCATCTTGATCCGTAAGCGGCGCCATGCGGAAGGTCACATCCTTCATCACTTCGATAAAGACGCCACCTAAACCAAACATCATCATGGGGCCGAATTGCGGATCGGTTGCGATACCACAGACCATTTCGCGATTGCCCTTGACCATTTCTTGAATGATCACACCTTCAAGACCTTCTAAGAGATTGCGTTCACGCAACTTCTCGATCAAATCAGCGTACTCGGCGCGCAAAGCTTCTTCACTTTGGATATTCACACGCACACCACCCACGTCCGTTTTATGAGACGTCGTCTTACTCGTCATCTTCATCACAACGGGGTAGCCAATACGGTTAGCAAGTGCCACGGCTTCTTCAATATCCTTGGCAAAACCGGATTGGCAAATACGGATGCCGTAAGCTTCAAGAACGTCCATGCTCTCGCGAGTCGTTAATTGATCGCGACCGTCATCCAACGCCGCTTGCATAATCGACTTGGCTAACGTCTTATTGACATCATAAACAGGCGTCACGCCATCGGGCTTTTGCGTCCAGAGGCGTTGTTGGTTCAAGCGGTTTAAACCGTCCACGGCTTGTTCGGCATACATAAAGAATGGAACGTTAACGTCCATTTCAGACAATTGCTCAAAGAAGCTGCTCGTCGTCATGAAAACGCCCACAATCGGCTTTTGCGGATTAGCGGCCTTGATTTCCATCACGGCCTTAGCAACATCAATGTCTTTTAAGCCTAAGAACGGAAGGTAAATGACTACGATCATGTCGACGTTGTCATCTGCAATCACCGTTTCCAACGTCTTCTTATAGTGCTCGATCGGAGCCGAGGCGATCATGTCCACCGGATTCTTAACAGAAGCGGCTGCCGGCAAGAAACTGCGCAAGGTTGCCTTCGTTTCCTCCGTTAATTGCGCCATTTGCATACCGTATTCGCACACAGCATCCGTTGCCATAATGCCGGGACCGCCGGAATTGGTCACGATTGCCACACGATCTCCCTTGGGGATCGGACAGTTAGAGAACACTTTAGCGGTTGCAAACAAATTCTCAAGCGAGTACTCACGAATGACGCCAGATTGCATCAAAAGGGCATTGGCCGCCTTATCGGCACCGGCTAAAGAACCCGTATGAGAAGAGGCAGCCGAAGCGCCTGCTGCAGAACGACCGGCCTTTAAAGCCAAAATCGGTTTTTTCTTAGAAATGCGTGTTGCCAATTGACGGAAATTGGCAGGGTTTTGGATGGATTCCATGTAAAGCAAAATTTGCTTTACGTCTTCATCGTTTTCCCAATATTCCATGGCCGTTTCAGCGTTAACATCCGCTTGATTACCAATGGAGATAAATTGAGCGAAGCCGAGATTGAGATCCTTCAAAATATTGAGAATCCCACCGCCCAATGCGCCGGATTGGGAAACAAAGCCGATGTCACCACGTTGGGGCAAGCTTTCGGCAAAGCAGCCGTCCATACGAACGGAAGGATGAGTATTAACAACACCCAAGCAGTTCGGACCGACACAGCGCATGCCGTAATCGCGCACCTTCTTTAATAAGGCTTGTTCAAGCTCCATCCCTTCGTGGCCCGTTTCTTTAAAGCCAGCTGAGATAACGCATAAACCGCCAATGCCCTTTTCATGGCATTGGTCAATCGTTTGCAACACAAATTTGGCGTTTACCACAATGATTGCGAGATCGACTTCACCGGGAATATCCAACACGGACGGGTAGGCTTGCAAGCCTTCGATGACACCACCCTTGGGATTAACCGGATAAATATCACCCGTAAAACCATATTCTTGAAGGCGTTTCATGATGTCTGAGCCAATCGTGTGGGGTTTCGTGGAAGCGCCCACCACTGCGATGGCACGGGGTTTCATGATTTTGTCTAATTGAGTCATTGGCAAAACCTCTTATGCGGTTATCTAAAAGTTATGTGTTGATAATACAGGTTAATAGCCGTTTTTGGCTTGTCCTTTCGGATGATGTTAGGGCTCAACAATAAACACCTTGATACATTCTTTTTGCACAGCCTTATCTCCAACATTGACATCCACCCCTCGCTGAAGTGAGGAGATTCCTACGGGTAGTGCACAGGTTTTAACCTGTACACCACCTTCGGTGGGTTCCTGTTGCTGACCAACTAACGTTGGTTCACTC
>CABSHY010000190.1 GCA_902477615.1 uncultured Sutterella sp. | reverse complement strand
CACGCTTCCGTTCTTCGTGAATTCGACGGTGACGTGAAGGTCTCTCGTGGTGACGGCGCTTATGTCCAAGACATGGGTGATACGTGGTTCGAATACGGTATTGGCGGTAACTGGAATGTTTCTCCCAACACTCAAGTCTACGCAGACGTTCAACGTACGTCCGGTGCTGACTTGTCCGAACCGTGGCGCGTTAATGTTGGTGCACGTTATGTCTTTTAATCTGACGTTTTAAGTTAGACTTTTAATTATCGCCCCATGTCCTCATCGCGAGACATGGGGTGAATTTTTCACTTTGCTCGTTTAAAAGTTAAAACGTTTAAGGAGAACGATTATTTGAAATAGATCGTTTTTTATCTATCGTCAAAGACTTATAGTTGTGGTGTATTCTGGTACAAATTGGGCAATTTGCCACTATTGAGTCAAATGTGAACTTGTTCTGTTTGTGTCACTGCGCATGATCGAGATCGTAATGTGGCGATCAATAACGAAAAAGCAAGTTTTGAAATTAAAAGGCGGAAGGGCTACCTGTCTATGTTTTTGGAGAGGTGATAGTCATTATGAAAACAAAGCAACGTGGGATAGGGCGGCAGAACTGGAATTTTGAATCTCTGTTGAAACCCCGCTAAATAGCCTTCAATAACTCCGCATAGTATGCATTGGGAGATTTCATGCTTAACTTTGAATGGGGTCGACGTCCATTATAGTAGTAAATCCAGTTCTGTACCTTCTCCTGAGCTTGAGCTCGCGATTCAAAGCTACCGCTAATCGGTAGGTTCTCGCGCTTTAAGGTTGCCCAAAACGATTCTGCCGGTGCATTATCCCAACATTGACCACGACGGCTCATTGAACTAATCATGTGGTGCTCAGTCAAAGTGTCTTGGAACGCAACACTGCAATATTGCGAACCTTGATCGCTATGAAAGATACACCCTGCCGATGGCGTTTCGTTTTTATACGCTTTCAATAAAGCATCAATGACGAGCTGTTTGGTCATTTGGGCTCCAAAGCTGTATCCGACTAATCGCCGTGTTCCTAAATCCAATACGCTGGCCAAATAAAGCCATCCTTCTGCCGTGGGTATATACGTAATATCCCCACACCAAGCCTGATTAATGCCAAACTGATCAAAACGGCGTACGATGAGATTGGGGGACTTCTTTAGGTCATGGTTGCTATCGGTTGTCTGAACGTATTTACGATGAAAACGATGCAACAAACCATTGGCTCGCATGAGCCGACGAAGACGCTTAAGATCGACACGAAGGCCCTTCTCACGCAATAGATGATGACAAACCAAAACGCCCGGGACGTGACCCTTACATGTCTTCAAGATTTCTGCCTTTAACGTTGTTAAAACATAATCATCGGTTTCAATGACACCGTAGCGGCGTTGTTGGTCAGCATGGCACCATGCGTAAAAACCGCTGGTACTGACCTCCAGTAACTCACAGGCTCGAGTAATCGGTAAAGAGTTATGTCGTCCAATGATGCTGTTTTTAAGTCCGTCTTGTAAAAAGGCGTACTTCTTTACGGCATCTTGGCGAAGTACGCCGCGGCTTTTTTTAGAAATTCAACCTCAGCTTCACGTTGCTTCAGTGCCTTGCGTAAACGGGCATTTTCTTCAATGAGTGAAACACCTTCGGGAGGAAGTGTTTCTTTGGCTTTTACGCACCATCGATTAAGAGTTTTAGGACTAATATGGAGACTTTGAGCGACCTCAACTTGGGTCTCGCCATTTTGAACTCGAGCAATAGCAGCTCGTTTAAATTCTTCAGAAAAATGTTTTTGCATTTTTGATCCTCACATAATCAGATTTTAAAAAATGAGAATCAAAATTCCGAATCTACGACCTTATTTCAACGATTGATGAACGAAAGAAACCTTAGTCTTTAGACGGAGGAGTAGTCACATAAATTTCTACTCTTTCTTTACCTTTCCCGATATTGACGCGCTTTAAGCGCAGTTTCCCAATTTCTCTTGTGCGCTTTAAATGAGTACCCCCACAAGCGACTTTTGAAAACCCATCAATTTTCCAAAAACGTCGCCCGTTCACTTCATCACTAAAGTCGCTTTGAATGGGTAAGTCCGCTGCAATTAAGTCATTGGCTTCTTGTTCAAAAAGGGGAAAGGCTTTGGAAATGTTTTCTCCCCACACGAAATCAATGCGAGATTTATCTTCAGCGATGTGCGCCCCAATTTTTTCAATATCGGGTAAATGCTTGTAAGCCAGTTCCAAAATAATTTCAGTCGCAAAGTGCAAACGCATGAGTTTGTAGCGACGTGTCCAGTCAATTAGAACATGAACCTCGTCACCCACTTTAAAGCTTGGGTTACCATCAAGTGTGTAGACAATGTCTGCGCCTTGTGCTTTGGCTTCTAATACATTGAAGCCGCCAATCGTACCGGCATCACTTTCTTGACCACCAGAGAATGCAAAAAAGATCGTTTCTTTTAGCGTTACTTGGTTTGCGTCAACGGAAGTAATGTGTGTTGTGAGTTCTGTTTGATAGGGGTCTTTCCAAAATAGCTTTTTCATTTTTCGCGAGTCAATCCTCGATGGATGGAGTGTCGTCATTTTTTTATCAAACAATCGCAGTTCTGTCGTTAACAAAGACCATTGTTGGGGTGGACAAAAGATTGCTATTAGTTAAGAATTGTAGAGGAGTCAATGTAAGGAGAGGGTACGATGGCAGAAAAAACTTTACGAGACAAATACGGTCGCCCCATTGGTTTTATTCAAGTGGACTCTCGAGGCATTCAAACGTTGCGTGATGTTCGAGGCCGAGTTAAAGGAACCTACGATCCACAACGGGATGTGACAATAGAGCCTAATGGCCGCATTTATGGGTGGGGCAATTTGCTCATGATGCTTTTAAACGACTAACGCTCGTTAGCAGTCGTGTCAATCAATCGGGTCGCAAGCTGTGTCTTGCGACTTTCTTGTCACCGAAAACCTCCCGCT
>CABSHY010000189.1 GCA_902477615.1 uncultured Sutterella sp. | reverse complement strand
CCGTGCCTTCAAGACCTAAAACGTCACCGCCGGCTTGCTTGACTTCGTGGCTTACGTTGTAGCCCAAAGCGCGCGTTTGGCGGTTAGAAGTACCACTGGCGATAATGACTCGTTCGAATTCGCTCGTTAAATGTTTGGTGTTGTAGACAACAATGTCTTGAGCCTTCACATCTTCTAAAGCATCAACGATCACACGTTGTAATTTACGAATATCCATAAAAATCTCATCTAGGGAAAAGAGGCCAAACTGTTGCCTCTAGAAAAATTTTAACAGCCTTTCGGTCATTCGAAAATCATTGATGATGATTTTTCAAAAAATTAATAACCGAAGCTGGCATCAAGTCTTTCAATTTCGGTGTTGAAGGACCTTGTTGACGAACGCACTCTCGAATCTCTGAGCTTGAAATCGGTATCTCAGGCATTGAAATAAACTCAACACAACCAGGGTTGTCTTTGACAAATTGTGTAACCGATTCAGTTGTTTGCTCCAGACTGGCATTTCGCGAGAAAACCGCTACTCTACAGCACTTGAGAATACCTTGCCAATTTTTCCAAGTATGAAAATTGGCCCACTGATCAGAACCGATCAAATAGAAGATTTCATCCTCGGGATAACGGTGAATAAAGGTCTCTAACGTATCGATGGAGTATGAAGGCGTTTGGGCCTCAATTTCCAATCGATCTACGCTCATTTTGGGTTCATTGGCAATTGCTGCTTCAATCATTTGCGCACGAACAAAACCGTCTGTGATTTCTTGTCCGCTTTTTTGCCAAGGAAGGGCCGGTATCCAAATCAAACGATCAAGACGAAGGACATCAATAGCGTGATGGGCTAGCGCCATATGTCCGTTATGAACAGGATCGAAAGTACCGCCAAAAAGACCGATTTTCATAAAGTATTTAAACAAAAAGCGGAAAAAGCGTGGAGGCCTTTTCCGCTTCTCATCTTCGATAAAGTTACTTCATTGCACGGTAACCAATATCAGAGCGATATTGCATACCGTCAAAGTGAACTTGTTTGACACCTTCGTAAGCCTTTTGAGCGGCAGTACGAATATCGTCACCCAAACCCACGACGCAAAGCACGCGGCCACCGGAGACAACGGTCTTACCGTCAACGGCCTTGGTGCCAGCATGAAACACCATCAAGTCAGCCGTATTGGCGGGCAAAGACGTGATTTCAGCGCCCTTTTCGGGGCTCTCCGGATAACCCTTGGCAGCACAGACAACACCCAAAGCAAAGCGAGGATCCCATTGAACCGTCACTTCGTTGAGTTTGCCGTCGATCGCAGCTTGCACCAAGTCCACTAAAGAGGATTGCAAACGGCTCATGATCGGTTGCGTTTCCGGGTCACCCATACGGCAGTTAAATTCCACGGTCTTAGCGGTCAACGTACCGTCCTTGTCGTGACCGATCATCAAACCGGCATACAAGAAACCGGTAAAGGGCGTACCGTCTTTGGCCATGCCTTCAACGGTCGGCAAAATGATCGTGCGCATGACGAGATCGTGCACTTCTTGCGTGACCACCGGAGCCGGAGAGTAAGCACCCATGCCACCCGTGTTCGGGCCCATGTCCTTATCCAACAAGCGCTTGTGGTCTTGGCTAGAAGCCATGGGAATCACGTGTTCACCGTCAACCATGACGATAAAGCTGGCTTCTTCGCCTTCTAAGAAGTCTTCAATCACAACGCGAGCGCCGGCAGAGCCAAACTTGTTGCCTTCGAGCATCATGTCAATAGCGTCATGAGCGTCTTGCAAATTCATGGCAACAATCACACCTTTACCGGCAGCCAAACCGTCAGCCTTAATGACGATCGGAGCGCCCTTACGGTCAACGTAAGCGTGGGCTTCTTGAGCATCGCTAAAGGTTTCGTAATCCGCCGTGGGCACGCCGTGGCGCTTCATGAAGGCCTTGGCAAAGTCCTTAGAACTTTCCAATTGAGCGGCAGCTTTCGTTGGCCCAAAGATCGGCAAATTTTGACTACGGAAATAGTCAACGATGCCGCCCGCCAACGGGGCTTCGGGACCGACCAATGTAAAGGCCACGTCATTGGCACGAACAAAATCGGCCAACTTTTCAAAGTCGCTTTCTGCAACGTTTTGAAGTTTGTCGCAGAGAGCGGTACCGGCATTGCCAGGAGCCACAAAAACGGTTTCCACACGTTCGTCTTGTGATAAACGCCATGCGAGCGTGTGTTCGCGGCCACCATTACCAATTACGAGAAGTTTCATTTGTCTCAGTCCCAAGAGAAGTAATTAAATTATTCGAAAGAGGCCGTCGTGTAGACTTGTTGAACGTCGTCCAAGTCTTCCAAAGCGTCGATCAAACGTTGCATACGTTCAGCATCTTCACCTTGCAATTCGGTTTCGTTCAAAGCCTTCATCGTGACTTCAGCCATTTCAGGCGTCATGCCGGCAGCTTCAAAAGCGTTATTGACGTCTTCGAAAGCGTTCGGTGCGCAAATAACTTCAATGCCGCCTTCTTCATCGGTGATCACGTCATCAGCACCAGCTTCCAAAGCAACGTTCATCACGTCATCTTCCGTGTACTTGCCTGGAGCAAAGAAGAATTGACCACAGTGCGTGAACATGAAGGCCACACAACCGTCGGTACCCAAGTTACCGCCGTGCTTACTCAAAATGTGACGAACGTCAGCCACCGTACGCGTACGATTATCCGTTGCCGTATCAATGATCACGGCAGCACCGCCCACGCCATAGCCTTCATAACGGATTTCTTCAAAGTTCACGCCTTCTAATTGACCAGAGCCCTTCAAAATGGCGTTTTTGATCGTGTCCTTCGGAACGTTAGCGCCACGAGCCTTCAATAAAGCCAAACGCAAACGGGAGTTGGAGTCGGGATCGGCACCGTTGCGAGCAGCAACGATGATTTCACGAACGATCTTTGTCCAAAGGTTAGAACGCTTAGCGTCTTGACGGCCCTTACGGTGTTGAATATTGG
>CABSHY010000188.1 GCA_902477615.1 uncultured Sutterella sp. | reverse complement strand
TTGCCTAGATGCATAAAAGGTCCTCCTTTAGGGTAATCATGCTCAACCTTTTTGAGCATGATTACCCTAAAGGAGGACCTTTTATGCATCTAGGCAAGGTAAAATGGTTTTCCACTGCGAAAGGTTATGGTTTCATTGTCCCTGACAATCAAGAACTGGAAGTCTTTGTTCATTTCCGCACTATTGAAGGCGACGGCCCTAAAACACTTCGTAATAACCAACGAGTTCAGTTTGAACTGCAACAATCCCATCACGGTTGGCATACTACACGTGTGTTGCCGATAGAAAGAGAAGAAAAAACGCAATGAACATAAGCACCCCCACTATTTGTCTTTCTCGACGAAGATCCTTCGCCCTTGCATGCGCTCTTGCCATGGTTGCGCCGCTTGCTCAGGCCGAGAAAATTACGGTGGGTGATCGTGTGCTTGATGTGGGCGTTGCTCATACGCGCCAAGAACATACCAAAGGCCTTCAAGGCGTTAAACACCTCCCCGATACAAAGGGTATGCTCTTTGTCTTTGAGCCGACTCGTAAAGTGTGCTTTTGGATGAAGGGCACGCCCATTGATTTGGATGTCGGCTTTTTTGATGAAAATGACCAATTGGTAAGATATGAGGGCATGCAAGCCAATATGCTGGATTTACACTGCAGCCCCGTCCCCGTTCGCTATGCCCTTGAAGTACCCTCCGGGTGGTATCAACGTTATGGTATTTCAATCACAACGAAACTGCGTCGAGCAGAAAGAATTAAAAAGCCTTCTAAAGACGTTGGTGAAAATTAAAAAAAATACTGCCATGTTAAAAGGCCACCGAAAATCGATGGCCTTTGTCGTTTCTGTGAGTCGGAATAATTACTTGGCGTTGTAGTAGTTCTTCGCGACAAATTCCCAGTCAATGAAGTGCTTATCAAATAAAGCATTCAAGTAAGCCGGGCGGGCATTGCGGTGATCAATGTAGTAGGCGTGTTCCCAAACGTCAACCACAAACAAGGGCACATCGTCAGAAGCCAAAGCGCAACCAGCGTTAGAGGTATTGACGATTGCCAATTCTTTTTGAGGGGTCAACACCAACCACGTCCAACCGGAGCCGAAATTACCGGCGGCCTGGGCCACAAAAGCTTCACGGAACTTTTCAAACGAGCCCCACTTTTCTTCCATCTTCGTTAACAACTCGCCCATGGGTTTTTCGGCGCCATTAGGCGTCAAGCACATCCAGTAGAACGTATGGTTCCATGTTTGAGCAGCGTTATTGAAAACAGCAGGAGCAACACCGTCACTTGCCAACACGATTTCTTCCAAAACCATGGCAGCAAAGGGCGTGCCCTTGATTAAGTTGTTTAAGTTCGTGATGTAGGTTTGATGGTGCTTGCCGTAGTGATAATCAAACGTTTCTGCGGAAATCACATCGCCAAATGCATCCTTGGCATAAGGCAAGCGAGGAAGTTCAAAAGTCATGGTCTTTCTCCAGAAAAATGTATAACGTCTTGATGATATCAAAACGCTTTGCACTTAAGTGTGAGCGATTGTTCTAGCCATTGGCCTTGATAGTTTTTGCCTTCAAGGGCTTGGCAACCACCACGCCGTCAATCCAATGCACGGTGAGCTCATCGCTATTAACGCCAACTTGAGAAGACCTCACCAAGCGGCCATCGTCCCCCGTCACATAGGTGTAGCCTTTTTGCAAAATTGTTTCGGGGCTGGCTTCGACCATGAGTGCGTGTGTGCGCTCCCAACGCACTCGGGCGTGTTTAAGCGTTGCGATTTGTGCTTGCGTCATGAAAGCCAGATTGAGTTTCACGCTCTCTCTGTAACCCGAAATCACCTGCGAGGGGCTTAAAAGCGATCTGCTGCTGTATTGAAGTGCCAATGCCCTCTCACTCAAGGACTCTTTAAAAAGCGCATGAAGGTCGCTTTTCGTTTCATTTAGCGCATATTTCTTGGGCTCATATTGGCGCTGAATAAAAAATGTCTCCAATAACCCTTTTTGACGACGGAAATGTTCCGCTTGCGCTTGAAGGCGCAATTTAGGATTGGGAATCGCTTGGCGCAATAGAGACACTCTTTGCCTCAAACTCTTCAAACGCAGACTCATGAGATGGGCGATCGTTTGGTAGCGGTGATCGAGGTCTTGAAATAGCACCTCTTGGTCCTCAGTTGCCGCTTGTGCAGCGGCCGTGGGCGTTGCCGCTCTGAGGTCTGCAACATAGTCCACAATCGTTTCATCGCTTTCGTGACCGACTCCGGAGATCACGGGCTTATTCATTTGGGCCACGCATTTTGCCACACGCTCATCATTAAACGCCCACAGGTCTTGAAGTGAACCCCCACCTCTAACCAATAAGACGACATCCCCCTCGGATTGATCGGCACGCAAAAGCGCTCTCACAATTTCAGCCGGAGCCTCTGCGCCTTGAACAGACGTTGGGAAAACCGTGATTTGAACATAAGGGGCACGAAGTTTCAACGTACGAATGACGTCATGAAGAGCGGCGGCTTTAAGACTTGTTACCACGCAAATTTTGAAATTGACGCGGGCAATGGCCTTTTTTCGTGATGGATCAAAAAAACCTTCGGCTTGAAGTCGAGCTTTAAGCTCTAAGTAGCGTGCGTAGAGTTCACCTAAACCTTCATGGCGCATAGCGTCAACGACTAACTGATAAGAGCCGCGTGGCGCATAAATACTCACGCGCCCTCGGACTTCAACCCGGTCGCCCGTTTTGGGGCGAAAGGTCACTCGACGATTGGCCCCTGCGAACATCGCGCAGCTGATTTCAGAATGTTCGTCTTTGAGGGTGAAATACCAGTGGCCCGAGGCAGCCATCGTCAGTCCCCGAATTTCCCCCTTGACCCAACAAGGCGGGAAATTAGCTTCCAAGCACGAGGAGACCGCACGGTTTAAGTCCGTGACGGTCCAAATCGGGTTCGGCGCAAAAGAATGAACTTGCTCTTGATAAAACATGAATCATTAGCTAAAAAAATTTATGG
>CABSHY010000187.1 GCA_902477615.1 uncultured Sutterella sp. | reverse complement strand
GGACAAGGATATTGTCTTCTGGATCACGGCGAGCCAACTCAATGGTTTGCCAAGCAATACCTTCGGCGGTGTGACGCAAGAAGTACTGCAGTGTGAGTTTTTTCCAAATCTTGGCGATGGTTCGCTCTTCGATGCCCGCGGCCAAAATGAGTGCCTTAGCTTCCTTTTGTCGCATGAGTAAGAAGTCATCACCACTGGGTGCACCGCCACTACGGATTAAGGGGAGGGCTTGCCAATAGAGTTGTTGCAAAAGCTGACTCTTCCATTGGTTCCAGACCTTGGGGCTCGTTGCACGAATGTCGCACACAGTGAGTAAGAAAAGGGAGTTGAGACGTTCGACGTTCCCCACCGTTTTAGCAAAGCGTTCGATCACTTCAGGGTTGAAGAGATCTTGCTTTTGAGCAACAACACTCATGGGGAGGTGTTCTTTCACCAAGAAGACCAAGAAATCCGTGGTTTCTTTATCAATACGGAAACGTTCACAGAACGTTTTTACGATTTCTGCCCCCTTAAGCTCGTGTTGACCGCCCAAACCCTTACCGATGTCATGGAAAAGCGCTGCTAAGACCAAACGCCAGTTTTCGCGCATGGACTGCATAATGCCCGTGCAGATAGGATATTCATGTGCGTATTCGCTTCGGGTGAAGTAACGAATGTTGCGTACAACTCGCATTGTATGTTGGTCAACCGTATAAGCGTGAAAGAGGTCATGCTGCATTTGACCAACGAGGTGATTAAATTCCGGCAAGAAGCGACCCAAGATGCCCCATTGATTAAGGTCCATTAAAGCGTGACTGACACCATGGGGCATTTTGATGATCTGCATGAACATCTGTTTATTTTGTTCATCTTCTCTAAAAGCTCGATCAATACGAAAGCGCGCACGCAAAAGGGCGCGAAGAAGGCCGGAGCCTAAACGTTTTAAGACTTGGGAGCTTTCAAGCAGGTAAAAGCAACGCAAGATAGCATTGGGGTCTTGCTTAAAAGCGTCCGAATGGGTGATATCTAACGTGTAGCCACGAGCAATGAAAGTTTGATCGATGACCACTTCATGAACATCCTTTTCGGGGAAAAGGTGTTCTTGAAGCATCTGCATGAAGATTTCTGAAAACTGTGTTACGGTTTTGGCCGTGAGGTAGTAGCGCTTCATCAGGGCTTCACTGGCCAATTGAAGATCTGTGCTCTTGTAGCCGGCGGCTTCGGCCATCGGTGTTTGAAGGTCGAAAATCAGTCGGTCTTCGTGGCGCTTTGATAAAAGGTGCAAAAGAATACGGGTATGCTTAAGAGAATAGTCAGCCGCTTTTAATTGCCCGCACTCTTCTTCCGTGATCGTGCCGATTCGCAACATATCATCGGCGGTTGCGCCAAGGCCTGCTGCATGAGAACACCAAAAAAGCACCTGGAGGTCACGCAAGCCGCCCGGGCTTTCTTTGACGTTGGGTTCTAATGCATAGGGTGTGTTTTCAAATTTTTGATGGCGCTGTGCCATCTCAAATTCTTTTGCACGGAAAAACGTTGCGCTATCTAAAGCCTCAAAGAAAGCTTTGCGAAGTTCATTAAAAAGGTATGGATCACCATCAATCAAACGGGCTTCTAAAATGGCCGTTTGAACCGTAATATCCGAGAGACTTTCTTCGACAGCTTCAGAGATCGTTCGAACCGAGTGACCGATCGTCAAGCCGCTGTCCCAAAGGGTTGAGACGAAATTTTCAATCGTTACTTTAAGTTCGGCGGAAGCGTCTTCGGGCATCAAAATCATGATGTCCAAATCGGAGTAGGGGAAGAGTTCTCGGCGACCATACCCCCCTAATGCTAAGAGTGAAACGCAAGGGGGAATTTGTGCTTGGTGTGCAAGCGCTGTGATGAGATCGTCGGCGGCTTGGGAGTGAGATCGTAGGTATTGGTTAACATCACCATGGGCGAAAAACGCCTCGGCAAGCGCCTCACGTTGAGATTGAAATCGTTGAGTTAAGGCACTGGGCATTTTTCGCATCCGTTGATGTTTAAGTTTTACTTTAACTTGGCTTTGATGAAGTCAGGCAATTCCGGATAGCCTTCACTTAAAGTGAGGACTTCATAACCGGTTTCTGTCACCAAAACCGTGTGTTCCCACTGAGCAGACAAGGAACGGTCACGCGTCACTACGGTCCAACCGTCATTTAAGTCAGAGATGTGACGGGAACCGGAATTTAACATCGGCTCAACCGTAAAGATCATGCCGGGCTTTAAAATGACGTTGTTGTCGCGCGTGTCATAGTGGCAGACAAAAGGATCCTCGTGGAATTCTTTGCCGATGCCGTGACCGCCATATTCATGAACAACGGACAAGCCTTGTTCTTTAGCAAACTTCTCGCAAGCAATCCCGACTTCGTTAAGACTTACCCCCGGTTTAATGGCATCAATGCCGCGCCACATGCACTCATAACAGGCTTCAACCAAGAATTTGCCCGCAACGGGGATCTTGTTGCCAACCATGAACATTCGAGAGGTGTCACCGTAGTAGCCGTCAAGGATAACCGTGACGTCAATATTGACGATATCGCCTTTCTTTAAAGCTTTTTCAGAAGGAATCCCGTGACAGACAACGTGGTTAATGGAGATGCAGGTTGCACCGGGATAGGGCGTAAAGCCTCGCGGAGCGTAGCCAAGACAAGCGCTTTTAGCGTTATTTTCTTCCATGAACTTGAGCATCTTTTGATCAAGTTCAAGCGTGGTGACGCCGGCTTTGACAAAAGGTGCAATAAAGTCAAGAACTTGTGAAGCCAAACGGCAAGCGCGACGCATACCTTCAATTTCTTCAGGTGTTTTAATCGTTACAGACATGATAATGCTTTCATTTTTCTAAAAATTGTTTCGAAAAAGAGTAGCCTTTCTCGTTTGAATTTGCATATAATAGCGAGCTAAATCTAAAAAGGCATACTTTTTGTCTTTTTGCCGACGAAAAAATTTAAAGCTTTCCGTTTTCTTGTCGGTTTTTATTTTTAGGAAAGCCAATTGCGCAACGT
>CABSHY010000186.1 GCA_902477615.1 uncultured Sutterella sp. | reverse complement strand
CAGCAAAAGGCGATCAAGAAAAAGCCCGTAAAGACACCGAAGAAACTTGTGCCGTTACCAAAAATGCGGTGAGCAAAATCGTCTTCAAGGCGCTTTTCTGTCCAACCGCCCAAGCTAATCCCGATCCCAAAGAACATCACGGCTTGAACGATCACAACGGCCACCATCGGAACCAAGTAGATCCCGTAGCCCGAGATGTTGTTATAGAGGTCTTGAGATACAAAGGAGGGGCCGGTTTGCGTCATCTTTTTAACAACGCGCGCATCAAGCCCTTGGGCCACTAAGCGTTTGGCAGCGACCATAACGTTTTCTTGACCCACTACCAATTGAGTAATAGCGGCGACGGCACGGCCCTTTACGGGGAAGGCACCGTTTGAGAATACGCTGATAGTGGTTGGCATACCACGACCGATGTCGGATTCAAAATGCTCGGGAATTACTACCATGACATCGTAGTCCGAGCGCAAAAATACGTCTTTGGCTTTGGCAAAGTCGCCCGTGATGATTTGCGGATAAATAATCGGTGTACTGATTAATTTGTCCGTGAGTTCACGCGAACGGTCCGATTGATCCATGTCGACAATCGCACAGTGAATTTGTGTGATGGCCTGATTGCTATAAGGGATCGAATAAAACACCAAATAGAAAATGGAGGCAATCGAGAAAATCATGAACGTGTTACGGTTAGCGACGACCCGCTTAATCGTTTCAAACGCAATCTGTAAGAAGGTCATGATTGGGCCTCCTCCGCGATACGCGTGCGAATTTGTTTTTTCATCGCAGGCCACCCAAGTAGTCCCCAGAAAAGACCGAAGAGCGCAAGTTTGCCAAGCGTGATGAGCGAGGCCGATAACGGCGCTCCTAAAATCCATTGCTCGCCTTGAAATTGCACATAGTGTGTTAAGGGGAAAATTTGTGATAACACTTTCACCCACGGTTGCATAGCATCAAAGGGGAAGGAAAAGCCTGTGAAGGGGAAGATCGGTGCGATGTAGCCAACACAAAAACTCGTTGCGATAATCCAACCGGCTTTCATCGCAAGTCCCATAACAAAGACAGGCAATAAAGCAATAACTGCCAACAAAAGAGCAAGACCAAAGACCCAAAAAAGAACGGAGCCTTGTGCATACCACCCGCAGAATCCAGCAAAGTAGCCAACATAAAGCGCCCCTAAAATCGAATAGTAGCCCCACCAAGGAAGAAGTTTGCCTAAAAGCGCAGCATCCATATGGCCGTTAGCCGTTTGGAGCCATTTCTTAACCGATTTGTCTTGCCACTCGGCACTTAAGCGTGTCACGATGACAAGCGCCAAGCCCAAGTGCAAAAGACCTGGAATAAGAACGGGTAAAAGGTAAGCTTGGAAATTAAAGGCCAAATTGCCGAAGGTGACCGCTTGAACCGACATGACATTTAAGGCGCGATCGGCTTGCTTATGATTGGCGCCGGCAGCAATGGCTAAACGTTTAGCCGAATCCAAACTGAATTGACCCAATGCGGTTTTAATGTCAAGTTCTAAAGAAACCGCAACCGCATAGATGGACTTCGGGAAGTACCCTTCGATAGCCAATGAGTCGGGTTGATTTAAGTTAGCCGTCCAACCGTGAGGGATGGTCAAATAGGCATAAAGCTCACCGCGCTTGAGCGCCGAACGGGCTTCTTGCGGTGAAGTCATCGAGACCAAGCGGGCACTGGGCATGGCGTCAATTTTTTGAGCAAACTCGTAAGACTCGGGCGTATGATCCAAGTCCACGAGGCCCACAGGGAGTTCTCGTAAGAACCCGCCATTAAAGACGCCCACGAGTAAGACGCACCATACCAATGGCATAGCGACAAACATGACAACAAGCCAAGGCAGTGAAAGCGTTTCTTTCACTTCACGTTTGGCAACGGCGTAAACGTCTGAGAAAAAAGACATTACGGGGCTCTTCTTAGCGTGCCACGATGACACTCATGCCAGGGCGCAAATTAAGAATCGGATCCACGGGACGCGCACGAACTTCAAAAGTGCGAAGGTCAAAGCCCGTGCTTTGACGCGTAGCACGCCACGTAGCATAGTCAGCACGCGGGTTAATGAAGTAGACCTTGAAGGTGTAAGTCTTGTCGCCCAAGGCCGGAATTTGGGCCTTTAAAAGGCTTCCCTTAACAACAGCCTTCATATCGTCTTCACGGATATTAAACGTGGCCCATTGATCGTTAAGATCAACAATCGTGGCCATCGGAATGCCCGCTGCGGCAATTTCACCTTCTTCAACAAAAAGGCGGGAGACTTCGCCTGCAATCGGGGAGACAACGTTCTTTTCTTTCACCAAGCTTTCAACTTGATCAACGCCACCCTTGGCTTGTTGAGCTTTCGCTTGTGCGGCTTCTTTTTCTTGAACACGAGCACCGGTCTTGGCGATATCGAGTTGTTGCGTTGTCATCTCTAAGAGCTCTTTGCTGCTCTTATATTGAGCCAATGCTTCATCGTACTTCTGACGAGAAATTAAACCGTCTTTGTAAAGCGATGCGACACGCTTATACGTTTGACGAGCCAATGTTTCACCGGCTTTTGCGCGAAGCATTTGGGCTTCGGCAGCACGAATTTCTTGGGGGCGAGCACCTTCGTCTGCCATGTTACTCATGGCGTCCGCAGCACTCTTTAAGGCTGGGACTTCACGCATCTTGGCTTCCACTTCCGGGATCGACAATTCAATCAACGTTTCGCCCACTTTGACGTTTTGGCCTTCGGTGACGGGGAGTGCTTTGACGCGTCCCGTGACTTTAGCGGCGACATCAACGGTCTTGGCATGAACCACGCCGTAGAAAGGTTCAGGAGCGGGGTGAGCCCCCATCCAGAGACCGACACCGATCACTGCGGCAACGGCGACAGCCACGCCACCCAAGAGTAAACCTTTTTTATTTTTAGAATCTAATTGCGTTTTCACTTTAACACCACAATATCGGGACGGTTAAGAATCGTTTGGTAATCGTTCATGAGGCCACTTGCGGCATGCAAGTAACTAAAGG
>CABSHY010000185.1 GCA_902477615.1 uncultured Sutterella sp. | reverse complement strand
GCGTTAATGCTCAAGCGGCCACTGACATCAAAAAAGCTATGAATTAAACGATTGAAGAGACAAAAAATGCCGAGTTTTTAAAGCTCGGCATTTTGTTAGGTCAGACGTTCTTTAAATGAAGAACATATTCATGATATAGAAGGACGGAACCAAAATACCCACGGACCAGAGCATGTAACCGAAGAAGGTCGGCATCTTGATGCCACGTTCTTGCACAATCGCAACCGTCATGAAGTTCGGAGCGTTACCGATATAGGTCACTGCACCCATGAAGACAGAGCCCATGGAGATCGCCATCAAGGTGTGAGAGTCCGTGTGCATCAAGGTGTAGGCGTCGCCACCGGCCAAATTAAAGAAGGCAAGATAAGTCGGAGCATTATCCAAGAAAGCAGACAACGTACCCGTTAACCAGAAGAACATGTGGTTATTAAAGGTGCCGTCTGCGTTACTGACTAAGGCAACCAACGGAGCGAAGGCACCGGCATGACCAGCACGAAGCATTTCCAACACGGGCACGATACAGGCAAAGATACCGAAGAATAACTTCGCCACTTCAAGGATCGGTTCCCACGTAAATTGGTTTGCTTCACGTACGGCCTTTGGCGTTAATACCAAGGAAAGCACAGCAATCGTGATAAACAAGGCATCACGCGTCAAACCTTCAAGCGTCAAAGGCACGTGCAAGATTTCGAAAGAAACACCGGACTTCCAGAAACCGGACAAAAGCACAGCACCAGAAACGCAAGCCAAAAGGAGAATATTGACGCAACCTTCAATCTTAAAGGGCACTTGTTCAACGGAATGCAACACCGATTGATCTTCTTTGCGATAGAAGTAGTAATCAACTGCCATATAAATCGCTAACAAAAAAATCACCGTGGAGAGCATCGGAGCAATCAAATATTCAGCCGTCCAGAAGAAATCCACCCCTCGCAAAAAGCCCAAGAACAAAGGAGGATCGCCCAAAGGCGTCAAGCTACCACCGATATTGGCCACCAAGAAGATGAAGAAAATAAAGGTGTGCATGCGGAACTTACGCTTTTCATTGGCCTTGATCAACGGACGGATCAAGAGCATGGCAGCACCGGTCGTACCCATGATGTTAGCCAATAACGCACCGATGAAAAGAAGGGAAGCGTTAAGTACCGGCGTACCGACAAAAGAAGAGCGGATATGAATGCCGCCAGCGACAATGAAAAGCGTACCCACGAAAATAATGAACGGGATGTAGTCCCCGATCATGGCATGAGCAACGGCACCCGTTGCGACGCTTCCGCCATAGATTGCATACAAAGGAATCGTACACAAAGCAGCCCAGAATAAAGCGATCTTACCGTAGTGATGATGCCAAATATGAGGAGCAAAAAGCGGAAATAAAGCGATGGACAAGAGAATCCCAGCGAAAGGAATTGCCCAAAGGACTGAGAGTTCAGCGCCATTTAATGACGCCGCACTGGCGATGGCAGGTAGGCCCAAGAGAGAGGCCGCTGCCACTACACACTTAAAATTCATCGAAGTCATCCTTTGATTTAAGTTAAAAGTTATTCGCTCATTTTACGCATTTTTTCAAGCACAGTAGCAAAAAAATAGCCACCAAAAGGACAGTGGCTATTGATGATTTAAGCAAAAAATCGTAATTAATCCTTAATTCCAAAGACTTGCTTAAGGTAAGTGAGATAACTTTCATCGTCACAGAGGCTCTTGCCCGGTGTGTCGGAAATCTTGGCAACAGGTTGACCGTTAGCGCGAACCATCTTAATCACAATGTTTAAGGGTTCGGGGCCAAGATCATTCATTAAGTTAGTACCAACGCCAAAACCGATACGCACGCGCTTTTTAAAGCGTCTAAAGAGCTCTAACAAGCGAGGGAAGGTGAGACTATCGGAAAAGATAAAAGTCTTCGTAGAGGGGTCACAACGGTTGGCACGGTAGTGCTCAATCATGCGTTCACCCCAAGCAAAGGGGTCGCCAGAGTCTTGACGCACGCCATCAAAGAGCTTACAGAAGTACATATCGAAGTCTTTGATAAAAGGTTCTATCCCATAAACGTCCGTTAAAGCAATCCCCAAGTCGCCACGATACTCCTTAGCCCACATTTCAAATGCGTAAGTTTGGGAGTCACGCAAGCGAGGCCCCAACGCTTGGCATGCTTGGAGGTATTCATGAGCCATAGTGCCAATGGGCAAAAGCCCCAATTCTTTGGCATACATCACGTTACTCGTGCCCGCAAATTGAACGGGCAAGTCACGTTTGAGCGTTTCCAATACTTCCTTTTGCCACTCACGGGAAAAACGGCGACGCGTACCGAAGTCTGACAAGGAAATAAGATCCGTGTCAGGCTCATTTTTAATCATCTCAATCTTTGCTTGAAGACGACGGCGACCTTCTGCTTTATCAATGCCCGCTGCCACATGACGGAAATAGGTTTCGTTGACGATGGCTAGGACCGGAATCTCAAACAAAATCGTATGAAGCCAAGGCCCCTTGATGTGGATATTGAGTTCGCCATTGTCTGAGAAAACCTTGATGTATTTTCGCTTTAATTGGAAAAGACTCAAGAAATCGACAAAGTCATGCTTAATGAAACGCAAGTTCCCTAAATAATCCAACTCGTCGTCAGTGAAGCGTAAGGTACAGAGATTATCAATTTGTGCATTGATTTCATCCATGTAGGTAGTTAAATCGACACCTGCGTTGCGGCAACGGAAGCGATACTCGACATCAGCGCCCGGGAATTGGTGCAGTACGCACTACATCATCGTAAATTTATACAGGTCGGTGTCCAATAATGACTCAATGATCACGTCACTATGTCCTTTCAGATATGGTCTATCCCTCGAAGTCTAAGAAATTTGGAGTACAATGACAAACTTTCTTAAACAGTTTCTTGTATTTTTCTATTAATGGAGTGACATCATGGCACACGTTGTCTGTGAATCCTGCATCAATTGCACCGATACGGCTTGTGTAGCGGTTTGTCCTGTCGACTGCTTCCGCGTCGGTCCCAACTTCTTGGTGATTGACCCCG
>CABSHY010000184.1 GCA_902477615.1 uncultured Sutterella sp. | reverse complement strand
ATGATTCAAAAGACAAAACTTCGTCACCGTTTGATCGGAGGGGGAATTATTATCTCAACGCTTTTGATTGCGTTGCCGATGCTGTTTTCCGAGCCCAATGTTCAAACGACTCAACAAGCCAAGACGCGTTTGCCTGCGATCCCCGGCAATCCGTTTGGTCGTTTGGAGTTTCCTGTCAATAGTGCAGATACTTCAAATCAGCCTGCAGACCAGGTTGCCCTTAAAGATCTCTCTCAACCCAATGTGGTGGATGAAAATAAGCCTGCCATTGTGACCGAGCCCAAGCAAGTGTCGCAAAACACGGTTGAACCTAAAAATGAGGAGCGACCGGCACCGGTATCCTCTGACAGCTATTTCTTCATTCAAGTGTTGGCAACGAGCAGTGAACCAGGGGCTATGCGTGAAATGGCCCGCTATCAGGCGGCCAATGTCCCCGTTTATTCTGTGAAGGTTCAAAAGAAGTCCGCTACGATTTGGCGTGTCCGTTTGGGTCCTTTTGCCACTCGCTCCGAAGCCGATAAGATCGCACAGTATTTAGATGCACAGAAAGTGCAACACATGCCGGTTCAAACCGAAAAGCGAGCAGGCGGTTCGGTTCAAAAGTTAGCCACTCAACCGAGTTTAAAGACGGTGAGTAAGCAAGCAGCGAGTGAAACGGTAAAAGCGCAACCTGCACAAAAACCTAAAGTAAATCAAGCAGTAAGCACTCCTAAGCCAGCTCCTCAAAAGAAGCCAGCAGTAGTAGAGACTCCAAAAACTGCACCGGTTGTTACAAAATCTCCCAAACAATCGACAAAAAATAAGGCAAATTCCTCAGCAGATCCGCTTGCTGATGCATTAAAATCCGTGCGTCAAAAGAACGATTTTATTGCCGAGCAGATTGCTAAAGACCGTGCCGCTCAACAAAGGAAATAACAAATGACTGAATTGGATTGGGCCATTGTGATTGTGTTGGGTCTTTCTACGATTGTAGGGGTTGCACGAGGTGTAATTCGTGAAATTCTCTCAATTTTCGGCTGGGTTGTCGGTATTGTTTTTGCCCTTAAATGGTCGCCTGATTTGGCTGCAAAGATCCCGTTAGACAGTTTGGGACCGGCCGTGAAGACCATTTTGGCAGCCATTATTATTGCTGTCATGTGCGTATTTGCCGTGGGCTTATTAGGAACACTTTTAAGAAAGATGTTGGAAGTGGCCAACATCAGTGCTGAAGACCGTATTTTAGGTAGCGTCTTTGGTTTATTGCGTGGGGTGGTGTTTGTGTGTGCTGCTGTCTTTTTGGCAGGGATGACGAGCGCCCCGTCAACGCAAATGTGGCGTCATTCTGTTTGCATTCCTTTGGCGGAAAATGGTATTGATATGATTATGCCGTTTTTGCCCGAAGCCATTGCAAACTTGCGAAAGTAAAGAATTTTTAAATTTTTTCCTCTAGAGGTGGAACATCATGTGTGGGATTGTAGGCTTATACTCTAAGGCACCTGTCCAACAACGTATTTACGATTCTTTGTTGCTTTTGCAACATCGTGGCCAAGACGCTGCAGGTATTGCAACGCTCGACGGTTTAACCTTCCATCAATTCAAAGGCATGGGCTTGGTTCGTGATATTTTCAGAACGCGCAACATGTATGACTTGACGGGTACCAGTGGGATTGGTCAAGTACGCTATCCGACGCAAGGTTCTACCGACAGCAACGAAGAAACGCAGCCTTTCTATGTGAGCGCCCCCTATGGCATCATGTTCGTGCATAACGGTAACCTCACCAATGCCGAAACGCTCAAGCAAGAACTCTATGATTCCAATCGCCGCCATATCAACACGGGTAGCGACTCTGAAGTTTTGTTGACGGTGTTTGCTGATGAATTGGCCCGCTTAACGGTCAATGCCAAGGTGACGCCGGAAGTGATTTTTAACGCTGTTCGCGGTGTTCACAAGCGTGTGAAGGGCTCTTACGCTTGCGTGGCAATGATTGCCGGCAAGGGTATGGTGGCTTTCCGTGACCCGTACGGTATTCGTCCCTTGTGCTACGGTACGAAGGAAGAAGAATACGGCACGGACATTATGTTTGCCTCTGAATCCTGCGTTTTGGATTCTCAAGAATTTAAGCTCGAACGTGACGTCGCTCCGGGTGAAGCCATTTGGCTTGACTTGCAAGGCAATATGTTCACGGAACAATGCGCAGAAAATCCTGAATTGATGACGTGCGCTTTTGAATACGTTTACTTGGCTCGTCCCGACAGCGTCATGGATGGCATCTCTATTTACGGTGCTCGTTTGCGCTTGGGTGAATACTTGGCCGATGAAGTGGCTCGTAAGATTCCGTTGGAAGAAATCGACGTTGTAATGCCGATTCCTGATAGCTCCCGTCCGGCTGCCCAACAATTGGCACAAAAGTTAAACCTCCCGTATCGTGAAGGCTTCATTAAGAACCGTTACGTGGGTCGTACGTTCATTATGCCGGGCCAAGCCACGCGTAAGAAGACGGTTCGTCAAAAGCTCAACGCCATGCCGGTGGAATTCGAAGGCAAGAACGTGTTGTTGGTTGACGACTCCATCGTTCGTGGCACGACCATGTTGGAAATTGTCCGCATGACGCGTCAAGCTGGCGCCAAGAAGGTGTTTATCGCCAGTGGCGCTCCGCGTGTTTGCTTCCCGAACGTCTACGGTATCGATATGCCGACGCGCAGCGAATTGATCTGCGGTGACGGTAAGAGCGCTGAAGAAGTCGCTAAGCTTTTGGAAGCCGATGCCGTGGTTTACCAACGCTTGGAAGACTTGGATGCTGCTTTGCGTGATATGAACCCGAACATCAAGCACTTCGAAAGCTCTTGCTTTGACGGCTACTATGTGACGGGCGATATCGATGAAGCCTATCTCCAACACTTGGATGAAAAGGCCCAAGCCCAACGCGCTGCAGAAAAGGCTCGTAAGGCTCGTCGCGACTAATTAGCGAAAAACACGAAACGGATTCAAGCACCTTTGAATCCTTTCACTTAAGGCAACTCAAGTTAATTTTGGGTTGCCTTTTTTTTGTGGTTTC
>CABSHY010000183.1 GCA_902477615.1 uncultured Sutterella sp. | reverse complement strand
GCAAAAATGTTGAGGACTGAGACGGAAGTCGGAAAAATTCGATACTGCATGTCGGAAAAATTCTATAGTCAACTATAGAAAAATTCGATAGTGTATGTGAGAAAAATTCATAACTCTATGTTAGAATTTTTCTAAATATTGGCGGAGAAAATAAATGTATCTATCTAGAACGATTGAAAAAGAAATTCCAGGTTTGTGTAAAAACTTTAAGGTCCTTTTGGTGACGGGGATGCGCCAAGTTGGAAAGAGCACTCTGTTACAACAGCTCAGTGATAAAAATCGTAGTTATGTCTCTTTGGATAACTATGACGATTATCAATTAGCTGAAAATGCTCCCAGTGTTTTCTTTCGCCAACACGAACTACCTCTCGTTATTGATGAGATCCAACGTGTTCCTACCTTATTTCGTCAAGTAAAAGCAGAAGTCGACAAGTCGATTGAAGGAGGGAGAGTTTGGATTTCTGGTTCACAAAGATTTTCTTTGATGAAAGGTGTGGGAGACTCTTTGGCGGGGCGCTTGTTTGAAGTGCATTTGATGCCACTAAGTATTTACGAACGTGAAGGTAAGGGTTTGATGCAAGTGCCTTACGTTCCTAGCGAGGACTTCAAGAATGAACTTTCTCAAAAGTCACCTCAACAAACATGGAAGGTTATTTGGCAAGGTGCTTGGCCAAAAGTTATTGGAATGAGTCAAAAGGAGAGAGCTCAGTTTTTTGAAGCCTTTATTCAAACTTTTATTGATCGTGATATCCGAACATTGGGCAACATTGAAAAAGTCATGGATTTTAGAAAATTCATGGTCGCTTTAGCCATGAGAACAGGTCAAGAGCTTCCTTTGAATAAATTAAGTGAACTCACAGGTGTATCTGCACTCACGGCGAAACGTTGGCTTTCCATTGCCGAAGCAAGTGGAATCATTTATTTGCTGCGACCTTTTTCAACAAATGCGACAAAAACCTTAACAAAGTCTCCAAAAGTCTATTTCACCGATACGGGGTTGGCTGCTTATTTGTGTGGCTTTTCAACACCGGAAGAAATGCAGCAAGATATGAATGCTGGGGCTTTCTTTGAAACTTTTGTTGTTGTCGAAATTCTCAAAAGTTGGAGACACAATGGGTTTGAGCCTGACTTGTATTTCTATCGCGATGCTAAAAAGCAGTCTGAAATTGATCTTTTAATCCATGCTAATGGTGCTTATCATCCCGTTGAAATTAAGATGTCAGGACATCCGAATTATGCAATGGCTCGCCATTTTGATGAGTTAAAGGGGATGGGAATTAAGGTTGGTCAGGGAGTTGTGATTTGTAATACCGAAGAGACGCGCTATTTGAGTGACGATGTTGTCGCTCATTCAATTTGGAAAATCTAGAGCAAAGTTAAACACAAAGAGGTATCGAAAGAACCCCGATACCTCTCAGATATTGAATGAAAGTTAATTAACTAAGCCCGTTAACTTTTTTCGCAAAGCTCACAAAAACCTTCAAAGCCACCGGCAAGTTCGTTTCATCTTGCACATCGAAGTCAGGACGGTGGTGGCCCTTATGTTCGCAACCGAACATGAAGAAACCTGCTTGACCGCCGTGATTAGCGATGCGACGGATGTGCCAAGAGCAGTCTTCAGAGCCGGAAGCTGCGTGCGTACGAGGCAACACTTTGATGTCGGGAACATCGTGCATGGCTTCTTCTAACTTATCGAAAAGCTTCGGGCACGGAACGAGCGTTGAGGCTTCACCCACGCGTTCAACCTTGGCTTCCACTTGATAGGCTTTTTCAACGCCGGCAATGATGTGTTCGACGTTGTCAGCCAAGAAGTCATTGACCTCTTGCGTTTCACCGCGCACTTCCATTTGCATGGTGGCGTGAGCAGCAACAATGTTTCGACCTTCACCGGCAACCAACTTACCGATGGCCACACGGGAGTCACCGTCACCGTGACGGGGAATGCCTTGGATCATCATCGTGGCGCAAGCGGCGGCAACCAATGCGCTATGGCCCTTGTGAGGAGCGTTACCGGCATGAGCTTCCAAGCCCTTAAAGGTAATATCAAACTTAGACGAAGCTAAAAAGCCCCCGTCCATCACAGCGACTTCACCGCTCTTGCAGGAGCCGCCTACGTGGCTGCCGACGAACCAATCGATATCGTCCAAAATGCCGGATTCAGACATCGGGCGAGCACCGCGAACACCTTCTTCGGCCGGTTGGAATAAGATTTTAAATTTGCCGCAAAGCTCATCCTTATAATCAACGATCCAGTGAGCAAGGGCTAAGCCCGTCGCGGTATGAGCGTCGTGACCGCAAGCGTGCATGAGACCCGGGCGTTCGCTCACGAAACCGAGTTTGGCGGGTAAGTGGCTGGGATCGGTGGATTCACGAACGGGGAGTGCGTCCATGTCAAAACGGAAACCCGTCGTGGGGCCGGGACGACCCGTATCAATGATGGCAACAGCACCCGTGTAGCCTTCGCATTCATCGATAAAAGATTGCGGAACGCCTTGCTTGAGAGCGCGAGCAATGGCGTCTTGCACCAATTGTTCATTGCGACCCATGACGAATTGAGGATTGATCACTTTCGTGCCGACCAAATAGGGGATGCCCCAGTCTTTGAGTTGGCGGCAGACAAGCCACATCGTTTCAAATTCCGTCCAACCTTCTTCGGGGCGACGGTGAATAGCACGGCGATTGGCGACGGCTTCTTGGATGTATTGATTCAACATTGAGAACTTCCTTTTAATCAAAGAACGTTGTCATTATCGTACTGAAATTTTGGTGACGATATAGGGGAAGTTCTCAAGTGAGTTAACTGTTTTGAACCTCCCCCCGTTAAATTGAGAGGCTTGACGCGCTTTTCTACCAAATAGCAAAACGCTCTTGCCACTGCTCGATTGCTACACGGTAGAACGCATCAAGGGAATCCGCACCTATTCTGGAGAAACCAAAGAAGGTCCATACCCATTCACATTGCGCCAACAAGTCATCGGTAAGCGGCGTGGCACCGGCTTGTTTGCTTAATTTTTCACTTCGATCATTTAAGACCAAAGGAATGTGCATGTAGT
>CABSHY010000182.1 GCA_902477615.1 uncultured Sutterella sp. | reverse complement strand
GCATAAAAAGGTTGGGGCGGATAAATGACCGCACCTTCTTTTTGACGTTGGTCTAAAAAGGATTTGAGGGATTGTCCGATATCGGACATAAAAAAAGTGGCCAAAGGCGTTTGCCAATCGTTGGCCACTTGATCAAAAGATAAATTCATAAAGCTTATTGGTTTAGATGCGCTTCCAAAGCACCCATGCGAATACGCAACAAGTTAATTTGGCATGAAAGGTTGGCCGCACCGGCACCGGTGCCACCGCCAAAGAGGGTCTCATCGAACGCACATTGATCGGATACGTAACGATCAAAGGAGGTGTTGGCTTTTTCAAGAGCGGGCAATGCTTCACTTCGACCGGTAACGCGATCGAGTTCGCCGGCTTGGCTGGTTAATTTTTCCATTACGGAGCGGTATTCAATTCGGGTTTCTTGAAGTTCTTGCTTCAAGCACTCGCGAACGGCGGCCGTGGTTTGGGCGCTCTTGTAGCACTCATCAACGCTTTCGGCGGCACCAGCGACAACCGGAAATAACACAGAAAGTGAGCATAACCATAAAAGTTTCTTCACGATTAACTCCGTTTAGGAAGAAGTAGGTATTGAGTTAATTCTCTCATAGTATCAAAGACGGGGAAATTTGGCGTATTAATTATGACCCAATCTTCAATTTTGATACCTTCGTTGTAACCTGTTTTGAGAAGCAAAGCTTGGATTTTTGCGTTTTGTGCCGCTAAGGCGTCGTTCATGGAGTCGCCAATCATGAAGGCTTCGGACGGTTTAACTCCCAAACGCTCACAAGCCAAATGCAGCATATCGGGAGCGGGCTTGGGATGCACAACACTATCGGCGCCAAGAACCACGTCAAAGAAGTCTTTTAACTCGAAGCGCTCTAATAAAGAGGGAATGACAACGGAGGGTTTATTCGTAACAACTGCCATCCGAAAACCCGCGGCTTTGAGCGATGAAAGAGACTCAAGCACATAAGGCAAAAGCTTAGAGTACTTGGCATCAAGCGCGTTCATGTTTTGCACGTAGGCTCGATAGCAGGACTCAACTTCATCTTCTTGAGGTGCTGTTGGCAAAACCGCACGCAAAGAGCGCTCAACCATGTTGCGGGCGCCCTTACCGATAAAGGTCGTGACCTCGTCTCGTGTGAGTGGGCGTGCGTTGATTTCGCCAAGTGTTTGATTGATGGCAACCACTAAATCATCAATCGAGTCAACGAGGGTGCCATCCAGATCAAATAAGAGAGCTTTAGCCTCGCGTGCGGGCATATTCACGTTCCTCTTCTCGGCGCAATTCTTCCATGTCGTGGTCAATAGCTTCACGCATTTGCGTGATGACATCGCGGTAACCCGCTTTGGTCTTTTGACCGAAAATGGCGCTACCCGCAACGAAGGTATCGGCGCCCGCACGAGCGATGGTGCCGATGTTGTCCACTTTGACGCCGCCGTCAATTTCCAAAAGGATCTTGTGGCCGGTTGCACGTTCGTGAGCATCGATGATATTGCGAACTTGAGCAAGTTTGGCAAGCGTAGAAGGAATGAATTTTTGACCGCCAAAGCCAGGGTTGACGCTCATTAACAAAATTAAATCGACTTTATCTAAGACGTAATCCAAGTAAGAAAGCGAGGTTGACGGGTTAAATACGAGCCCGCTTTTGCAACCGCACTCACGAATTAAAGATAAGGTGCGATCGATGTGTTTGCTCGCTTCGCAATGGAAGGTGATGTAGTCGGCACCGGCTTTGGCAAACATCGGGATGATGGCATCAACCGGCTCAACCATCAAGTGCACGTCAATAGGTGCTTGGACATGGGGACGAATGGCTTCGCACACCAAGGGACCAACCGTGAGGTTCGGAACGTAGTGATTGTCCATGACATCAAAGTGAATCCAATCGGCGCCGGCATCAATCACGTCTCTGACTTCTTCGCCCAATCGAGCAAAGTCGGCAGAAAGAATGGAAGGCGCAATGCGACAGCTTTCAGAAGCTTTAGGACGACCGAAAATACCCATGATAAAGACCCTTTAAATTAAAGTTTTGACGTGAGTAATTGTAAACGAGAAAGCCTTCGTAACGTGAGTTTTGTACAATCAGACAATCATTAAATTTTTTTAAAGTTTAGAGGTAAAGATGCGTTTAATGCGAACCAGTCTGCTTGTGGCAACCGTCGCTGCTTTGGTGGCGGCGTGTTCGACGACTCCGCAAATTAGTGAGCATGAAGCGGCCGCCAAGAAACTCAATCCCGGTCAGGCTTCATTGATTTTGGAACCGACAACGTTTGATAAGCTCCCGGCTATGAATGATGCAGATTGGGAGCCGGCATTGGCTGCCTTTAAAGAGTCTTGCAAAAAGATGATAAAAAAGGAAGGTTGGCAAGGCGTTTGCATTGCCGCCAATGGCATCGCTAAGGGACAAGCTAAGAATTTCTTTACCGCTAATTTTGTCCCCCACCAAACGGTTTCCGTTAAACGCAATCAAGATTTAACGATTGAAGTGACCGATACCGGTTTGATGACGGGCTACTACGAACCGATTCTTTACGGTAGTCGCAAGAAGAAGTCACCCTATATCCACCCGTTGCACACCATGCCCGATGATTTGATTACGGTGGATTTATCCTCAATCTATCCTCAATTAAAAGGCATGAGATTAAGAGGTCAGATTGAGGGTAATAAGTTGGTGCCGTATGACACGCGTGCACAGCTTGACCGTAAAAAGAAAAAGTTGGATCAATACGCCATTGCTTGGGTGGAAGACCCCGTTGCCGCCTTCTTTTTGCAAATCCAAGGCTCGGGTCGCATTGTTTTACCCGATGGCTCTTACATGAGAGTGGGTTACGGTGATGTTAACGGCCATCCCTATCAAGGCATCGGTCGCTACTTGGTGAGAAAGGGGTATTTGAAGCCTTACGAATTGTCGATGCAAAGTATTCGTGCTTGGGCTAAGAAAAATCCCAAGAAGGTGCAAGAGGTTTTAAATCAAAATCCGAGTTACGTGTTCTTTGTTGAACGTACGGATCAAAAGGCTGATGAAGGTCCTTTAGGGGCACAAGGCGTGCCGTTAACTGAAGA
>CABSHY010000181.1 GCA_902477615.1 uncultured Sutterella sp. | reverse complement strand
TATGAATAGCGAAGATCTTTTCGGTGACACCGTCACCCTCAAACAGCCCGAAAAATCGACCACTCGTCGCAAAAAGCCGACGGCTCAAAAGATGCAGCCGTTAGCTGAACGCCTTCGTCCTCAAAACTTAGATGAAGTTGTCGGTCAAAAACATTTACTGGGCCCTGGTATGCCACTGCGTGTGGCTTTTGAAGAAGCGCGTCCTCACTCCATGATTCTTTGGGGACCTCCAGGTGTAGGTAAAACCACACTGGCTCGATTGATGGCCGAAGCGTTTCACTTGCCCTTTATCGCGATTTCTGCCGTCTTAAGTGGCGTTAAAGATATTCGTGAAGCAGTCGAAGCCGCTCAAATCCGCATGGATCAAACGGGCGAACCCACACTTGTTTTTGTTGACGAAGTGCACCGTTTCTCAAAGTCTCAACAAGACGCCTTTTTGCCTCATGTGGAAAGTGGCCTTTTTGTCTTTATTGGGGCCACGACTGAAAATCCGAGTTTTGAAGTTAATAGCGCTTTATTGTCTCGCTCTGCAGTCTATGTTCTTGAGAGCTTAAAAGCTGAAGACTTTAAGGAGTTGTTGCCCAGAGCCGTGGCCGTTGAAGCCCCGGGTGTCGTCTTTGATGACGATGCGCAAGATATTTTGATCAATTTAGCCGATGGGGACGCAAGACGGTTTTTAAATGCGGTGGAGTTGGCGTGCCACTTAGCAGTGGATACGAAAGTCGAAACTGTTACAGCTGAGCTTTTGCGAAAAAGTTTGCCAGCAACCCTTCGTCGCTTTGATAAGGGCGGTGAGAATTTCTACGATTTAATCTCAGCTTTGCACAAGTCAGTACGAGGCTCTGACCCAGATGCCGCGCTTTATTGGATGACGCGAATGCTCGTTGGCGGTTGCGATCCGCTTTATCTTTGCCGTCGTATTATCCGTATGGCCACTGAAGACGTGGGTTTGGCTGACCCCAGAGCGCTTGAGATTGCCTTAAATGCCGCTCAAGCCTACGAGAGATTGGGGTCTCCCGAGGGGGAATTGGCGATTGCCAATGCTGTTGTGTATTTGGCCGTGGCACCCAAGAGTAATTCCATTGAAATGGCTTATAACGCCGTCAGAAGCTTTGTAGCGAAAGACGCCTCGCGTCCCGTGCCTTTTTACCTTCGCAATGCCCCCACAAAACTCATGAAAGAGCTGGGTTACTCTCAAGGTTATCGCTATGCGCATGACGAACCCGATGCGTTTGCTGCAGGTGAAATTTATATGCCGGAGGGCCTTGAATCCATTCGTTGGTATGAACCGCGTCCAAGGGGATTGGAGATCAAAATTGGCGAGAAACTTCAGCGTCTTGAAGAAATCAATCGTCAGGCTCATGCACAAGGCAAGGGTCGCAAGCGCGAAAAGAAGTCTTAAAAGCAGAAATCCTTTGAGTTTTCTATGGTTTTTGGCTCATTTAAGTTGTGTTTTTTCTTGCAATAAAGCGCCAAACGAGCCAAAATTAACAAATTGTTATTTTTAAACAGAACCGTTTACATTGACGGCTCTTATTAAGGAATTAGTAAATGCTCGACATTAACTTATTACGTAAGCAACTCGATGATGTGGTCGCCCGTTTGGCCACGCGTCCGTTTGAGTTCCCTGTGAAGGAATTCAATGCGTTGGAAAACGATCGCAAAGAAGTCCAAAAGCAAACCGAAGCTTTGCAAGCCTTGCGCAACAGCTTGGCTAAGCAAATCGGTACGATCAAGAAGTCCGGCGGTGATGCTTCCGAATTGATGGCTGAAGCTGCCGCTATTCCTGAAAAGCTCGTGGATCTCGAAGCCCGTTTGGCTGATATCCGTAACGATCTCGAAGAATTGATGATGAGTGTGCCGAACCTTCCGACGGAATCTGTTCCCGTTGGTAAGGACGAACGTGACAATCCTGAAGTCCGTCGCTGGGGTACGCCTCGCACGTTTGACTTTGAAGTGAAGGACCACGTTGATATCGGTATGCCCTTAGGCTTGGACTTTGAAACGGCCGCCAAGGAATCCGGTTCACGCTTTTGCTTCATGCGCGGTCAAGTGGCTCGCTTGCATCGTGCTTTTGCTCAATTCATGCTCGATACGCATACGAGCGAACACGGTTACACCGAATGCTATACGCCTTACATCGTCTCTGCTGAAACGATGCGTGGCACGGGTCAATTGCCGAAATTTGAAGAAGACCTCTTTGCTGCCAAGAAGGGTGGCCAAGACGGTGAAGGCGAACACTTGTACTTGATCCCGACGGCTGAAGTTTCTTTGACGAATATGGTGAGCGGCAAGCTTTTGCGCGCTGATGAATTGCCCATCAAGATTACGGCTCATACGCCTTGCTTCCGTTCTGAAGCCGGCTCCTACGGTCGTGACACGCGCGGCATGATCCGTCAACACCAATTCGACAAGGTCGAAATGGTTCGTATTGTCAGCCCCGAAGACAGCTACGCTCACCTCGAAGAAATGGTCAATAACGCTGAACGCATTCTTCAAAAGTTGGGCCTTCCGTATCGTGTGATCACGCTCTGCACGGGTGACATGGGCTTTGGCGCTGCCAAGACCTATGACTTGGAAGTCTGGATTCCGGCACAAAACACGTACCGTGAAATCTCTTCTTGCTCGAACTGCGAAGCTTTCCAAGCTCGCCGTATGGGCGCTCGCGTGAAGGGTAAGGACGGCAAGCCCCAATACGTTCATACGTTAAACGGTTCCGGCTTGGCTGTGGGTCGTGCTTTGGTGGCTGTTTTGGAAAACTACCAAAATGCTGACGGCTCTGTGACGGTGCCTGAAGTGCTTCGCCCGTACATGGGTGGTGTTGAAGTGCTTCGCCCGGAAAACCAACCGTTGCGTGACTTTAAAGCCTAATTCGATTTAAAGTTACTCTTGCAAAGTGGCCTCACAATTAGTGAGGCCATTTGCTTTGTGCGCACGACATGTGCGCTGTTCTAGCGGGTGCAAGTCCCGTGGTCGGGCTGATAGGGCCAAGACCTAGCTTAAGACAAGCCGTGCACCGTGAGGTGTAGGGTGAAGGAAGTCGGCGGCAAAACCCTGAGGTAACGCACAGAA
>CABSHY010000180.1 GCA_902477615.1 uncultured Sutterella sp. | reverse complement strand
ACCGGCCGTACCGCAAACCCAAATGTCATAGACAGGCTTGATGTTGTACTTCTTCATCATGATGGCAGCGGTCAACACGGACGTTGTGTTACCCATGGCATCACCAAAGCCCGGTACATAGATACGATAACCACCCTTAGCCTTGGCTTCGTCTTCATCAGCGTAGCGAACATAGGCTTTCTTGTAATTCGCATCTTGAATAATTCTGCCCTTCTTATCGAAATGCACTTCATCTTTCAAAGCGGCCAAAGCTGCGGGCGAAGACACGATGGGTTCAGTTGCTTTTTGCAATTTCACCGGCATATAAGGACGTTCAGCAGGCGGCAACTCAGCCGGATTCACCGTATCAATGTGACCTTCTAACAAGACTTTCGGGTATTGACCCTTATAGTTCTTAGCGCCCTTTTGTTGCGAGTAGCTGCCGGGGAAGCGAACACAGACGTTATAAACGGGCTTGCCGTCCACAATCTGAATACCGGCGCCCTTAATCACGCCGTCTTTATCGGCCATGACGTCTTTCTTATCAAAGCCCCATTCTTCGACCATACGACGAGCAATTTCTTGTTGACGACGCATTTCAAAGCGAGAGGGGGATGCAATGCGAGTCAATTCCATATGCGTATTAAAACGGAATTGAGCATTTTCCTTGCTCGTTAACTCCTTGAGCATCTTTTGCATCACAGGATCTTTATAAATCGCTTCAGCCGAGTTTTTAACGTCGCTTGAGACTTGCGGAACGGCAGCTGCCATAGCAGCGCCCGCAAAAAGCGCCAACCCAACGGCGATCGCACAGCGTGATTGTTTCATAAGCTTCTCCTCCTCACTGGAAATCAGCAACACACTAATGTCTTTCATAACTCTAAAACGACCCTCAAAAATAGGTAATTCGGATTAGTCCTTAGGTGTTTACCTGATGGCAGAGTTACAAAATTTTGGCACCCTTACCCCCTGAAATCGTTGGCATTCTTTTGCCATTAGTGACACAATTTCCCACCTTGACTCTTAGGGTTAATACGGAGACGTTGGGATGCTTTTATCCATTGCCTTATTTTTACTGCTTCAGCTCGTCGGCGAAGCGATTTCCTATGCGCTGGGGCTGCCTGTACCGGGTCCCGTGTTCGGGATGCTTTTCTTATTGATTGGCTTTTTCGTAAGCGACACTTTGATTGAAAAGGTTCGCATGACCGCTTCTGTCCTCTTGGCCCACTTGGCCCTTTTGTTTGTCCCAGCGGGTGTGGGCATCATTCGTCACGTTGATCGTATTCAAGCCGAATGGGTTGCGATTGCGTTGATTTTGGTCGTGGGCACCGGTGTCACGATGGTGGTAACGGGATTAACAGTTCAATGGGCTGCCAAACTCTTGGGGGTGGATGATGACGACAATTGTTGATTTGTGGCATCACTTGCAAGCTCAACCCGCCTTGTGGCTTTGCTTGACGCTTCTGTCTTACCAACTCGGGATCGTTGTTTATCGTAAAACAGGCTACCTCACCGTGTTTTCACCCTTTGTGATTGCGGTGGCGATTTTGATGACGGTGGTGATTTCAACGGATACACCCTATGACACATTCTTTGAGGGTGCTAAATTCGTGCACTTTTTGTTGGGCCCGGCCACCGTTGCCTTAGCCGTTCCGCTTTTTGATCAGCGTCGCCGTTTGGCTAAACTCTGGGCCCCGATCTTTATCGGTGTGTTTGTGGGGTGTGCCACGGGGATTATCTCGACCATTATTTTAGGGGCCTTGTTCGGTGCTTCTTTTGAAACCATCATGAGTTTGGCACCGAAAAGTGTCACCACGCCGATTGCCATGGGCATTTCGGAAAAGATGGGCGGTATGCCGGAATTCACTGCCGGGATCGTGGTCTTAACAGGGATTGCGGGCGCCATGATTGCGCTTCCCCTCTATAAACTTTTCCGCATTAAAAAGGACTATATCCAAGGGTTTGCTTTGGGCGTCTCCGCTCACGGCATGGGGACTTCCAGAGCCTTCCAAATTAGTGACAAAGCGGGGGCTTTCGCAGGGCTTGCCATGGGGTTAGCAGGCTTAGTAACGGCATTCATTGCACCGATGATTGCGCCTCCCCTTATCTCTTTACTTCTTCCTTAGAAACAGAAACCACCCGTTTCATTGGGTGGTTTCTAGTCTAAACCATTCCTTAAAAATCTACTTTCTTAGACTTTGTCCCTCATCGTAAAGAGGGTGTTTTTCCCCTCGCTTAATAATCCATGCTCCATTAGGCCCCCTACGACTCAGAGATGGGATGACAACTAATGTTGTGAGGTTTTTATAGTTTAAGAAACCTAAATAAACATTTGGGCGACCAGTTAAGACAAGTATGAGCTGATTCTCTAATGAACACATTAGTTGAGTACTTGTTCGCCATGTGTCCCAATACCCTCCCTTCCAATTCCATTTTCTTACGACATAAAGAATGTGTGGTAGTAATGCTTTAGTTTTGGGACCGATCCTTTGGTAAGAGCTGGTTAACAACTGTTTTAAGCAATACTCATCACCCTCTTCCTCAACTGAATACTCAGACACATCAAGGAAGGGTTCATACTCCCACTCAATAAGTTTGTTTTCTCTTTGCTCAACAATTTCTTCCAACATTTTGCAATCAGCATCTAGTTGTTCCATACGAAATGGAACTTCGTCTGATAAGCGCCTTTGACGCCCAGCATCTGGATTAATTGGAATAGCATCAATTACCCTCTCCCAATCAAGTTTTTGATTGTTCCAGACTTCAATTACATCAGAGAAAACTACTCCGGCCGAATTCTCTTTATCCAATGGATTTCCACACGAAATTGATACATATCGAGGCAAAGCAAAAAATGTCTTCTTAACTGTTTTAAACATTGCTGGTCTTTTTACCTTCATTAACTCCCCTGTATCTGTTTTTGACTCAAGTTCAAAGACTAGATCTAGATCTCCACAGGTAATTGCACCACGTGCATACGACCCCACTACCCATAATCGTGTCACTCGATAGTCATAATCACATTCAAAAACTTGATGATTAATCCTTTCTACTTTTTTGAAAATAGCCTGTGATTTTTCGGCAGTAATAATAC
>CABSHY010000179.1 GCA_902477615.1 uncultured Sutterella sp. | reverse complement strand
TGGTTTGTCTAACGCAATGCCTGAATTGGCTGACTTGTCCGGTCATGGTGCCAAGCTTGATTTGGCTAAGGTGCCGGTTGAAGAGTCCGGCATGAGCCCGCTCGAAATCTGGTGTAACGAAAGTCAAGAACGTTATTCCATCGCTATCGCTCCGGAAAGCTTGGAAACGTTTGATGCCATGTGTAAGCGTGAACGTTGCCCGTACGCCGTTTTGGGTACGATCAGCGAAGACAACACGTTGGTGGTGGCTCGTGGCGGAGAACAAACGCCTGCCGTTGAAATGCCGATGGAAGTCTTGTTGGGTAAGGCTCCGCGTATGCACCGCGACGTGAAGCACGCCGATGTGACGTTGCCGGAATTTAAGGCCGAAGGTATTGATCTTAAGAAGGTCGTGACGGACGTTTTGCGTCATCCGACGGTGGCCAGCAAGAGCTTCTTGATCACGATCGGTGACCGCTCCGTGGGCGGTTTGGTCCATCGTGACCAAATGGTGGGCCCGTGGCAAGTGCCGGTGGCTGACGCTGCTGTGACCAACATCAGCTTTATCGGTCACAACGGTGAAGCCATGAGTATGGGTGAACGCACCCCGTTGGCCATCACGAACGCTGCTGCCGCGACGCGTATGGCGATCGGCGAAGCGATTACGAATATCGCAAGCGCCGACATTGATCTTAACTTCGTGAAGTTGAGCGCCAACTGGATGGCTGCTTGCGGTAACGAAGGTGAAGACGCCAAGCTCTACGATGCCGTGGAAGCTGCGAGCACCGTTTGCCAAGAATTGGGTGTTGCCATCCCTGTCGGTAAGGACTCCTTGTCCATGAAGACTACGTGGGAAGACGCTGGCGAAAAGAAGACGGTGATGAGCCCGGTTTCTTTGATTGTCTCTGCTGCCGCCCCTGTGAAGGACGTTCGTTTGTCCTTGACGCCGCAATTGATGACCGATAAGCCCTCTGTTTTGGTCGCTATCGACTTGGGTCGCGCCAAGAACCGTATGGCCGGTTCCATTTTGAGTCTCGTGACGCAACAATTCGGTCAAGTCACGCCCGATATGGATAGCGCCGCTGACGTCTCCGCCTTTGTGAAGATGATTCGCGAATTGACGGCCAAGGACGCCATCATGGCTTACCACGATCGCTCCGACGGTGGTTTGTTGGCCACGGTTGCTGAAATGATGTTTGCTGGTCACACCGGTGTCACGCTTAACATGGATGCCATGGTCAAGAGCGCCGCAACGAGCGACATCGTTCCCGCACTCTTTAACGAAGAATTGGGTGCTGTAATCCAAGTGGCTGCTGACCGTGTTGAAGACGTTCACGCTGCTGTTAAGGCTGCCGGTCTTGCTGATTGCACGTACTTCATCGGTGAAGTCAATGGCGACGATAAGTTGGTTATCACGGCTCACGGTGCAACGGTTTACGAAGAAAAGCGTTCTGCTTTGCAAGAAGCATGGACGGAAGTGTCTTGGCAAATTGCCCGCCGTCGTGACAATCCCGCTTGTGCTGACCAAGAACGTGCTCGTTGCACGATGGAAAATGACACGGGCTTATTCGTTAAGACGACGTTTGATACCGAACTTGACGTGGCTGCTCCCTTCATCGCAACGGGTGTTCGTCCGCGCATGGCCATCTTGCGAGAGCAAGGTGTTAACAGTCAAACGGAAATGGCCGCTGCCTTTACGCGTGCCGGCTTCGAAGCCATTGACGTTCACATGACGGACTTGTTGTCCGGTCGCTCTGACTTGAAGGACTTCGTTGGTTTGGCCGCTTGCGGTGGCTTCTCCTACGGTGACGTCTTGGGTGCCGGCGGCGGTTGGGCTACGACCATTTTGCGCAACCCCATGATGGTGGAAATGTTCTCCAAGTTCTTTGAACGTGGTGATACGTTCGCTTTGGGTATCTGTAACGGTTGCCAAATGATGAGTCACTTGCGTGGCATTATTCCTGGTGCTCAACACTGGCCGAACTTTGTTCGCAACATGAGCGAACAATTCGAAGCCCGTGCTGTTCAAGTCGAAGTGATGGAAAGTCCCTCCATCTTCTTTGACGGCATGGCCGGTTCCATGATGCCGATCGTTAACGCTCACGGTGAAGGCTTGGTTCAATGGATTAACGAAGAAGACGCAAAGCTCGCTAATCTTGCCGCTCGCTACGTTGATCCGACGGGCACGCCCACGGAAGTTTATCCGTTTAACCCGAACGGTTCCAAGAACGGTATCACGGGTGTAACGACCCCTGACGGTCGCTTCACGATCATGATGCCACACCCGGAACGTACGCACCGTACGAGCCAAATGAGTTGGGCCCCTGCTACCTTGGGTGAATACAGCCCCTGGATGCGCATGTTCCGCAACGCTCGTAAGTTCGTGGGTTAATTCCTAGGGGTTAGAGCTCAGCTTTAACTTCTAGTGCTTGAGGGTTCAAGCGTAAAATAAAGGTCTCGTGCTTATAAAAGGTGCGAGACCTTTTCTGTTACCCATAGGATGAGTTGAAAGGACGGATATGCCGTTTGATCTTTGGTTAAGTTTTGTGGTGGCTGCCACCATTTTGGCGATTGCACCGGGGCCTGATAATTTATTTGTGCTTTTGCAATCGGCCATGCACGGCCCTAAAGCCGGCGTTTTGGTGACGTTGGGGCTTTGTGTCGGTGTCTTTATTCAAACGTGTTTTTCGGCCTTTGGCGTGGCTGCAGCAGTGGCGGCTTCCCCGGTGTTGCTTACCATCATTAAATGCGCAGGGGCTGCCTATTTGACCTATTTGGCCTGGGGGGCTTGGCGAGCTCCTGTGTCTGAAGCCGATGAGACGACCATCGAGAAAAAGCCCTTGACGTTAACGCCCTTTAAATTGTGGACGCGTGGGATTTTGATGAATATCACCAATCCCAAAGTGTTGATTTTCTTCTTAGCCTTCTTCCCACAATTTTTGGTGAAGGGCAGTAGCGAAGCCGAAGTGATGGTTCAGATGCTCATCATGGGGTTAACTTTCTTGGTGATCACCTTGGTGGTTTTCTCCTGCGTAGCTTGGTGTGCGGGTTCATTGGCTAACCGTATTCGTAATCCGCGTTTTCAATCGATTCTTAATAAAACCAGTGCCTTGATTTTCTTGGCATTGGCTGTTTCTA
>CABSHY010000178.1 GCA_902477615.1 uncultured Sutterella sp. | reverse complement strand
CAAACTCTTTTGTCGCTTGCCATAAAGGTTAAGAAGTTCGGCTGAAAAAGTTCGTGATACGGCAGCAGAACTTCTTAACCTTTATGCCAAGCGACAAAAGAGTTTGGGGCACGCATTTGAATTTTCTCGCATTGACTACGATACCTTTGCCGAGAGCTTCCCCTTTGATGAAACGCCCGACCAACAACAAGCCATTGAAGCCGTGTTGGATGACATGCGAAGCGATAAACCCATGGATCGCTTGGTCTGCGGGGACGTGGGCTTTGGTAAAACGGAAGTGGCTTTGCGAGCTGCGTTTGCTGCAGTCATGGGTGGCAAACAAGTCGCTATTCTTTGCCCCACAACACTTTTGGCAGAGCAACACGCCAACACTTTCCGCGATCGTTTTGCCTCATGGCCTGTGACCGTTGCTGAATTGTCTCGCTTTAGAACCGCTAAACAAACAACTCAAACGTTAGAAGGGCTTGAAGCCGGCCGCATTGATATTGTAGTAGGCACGCATAAGCTTTTAACCGATAAGGTGAAGTTTGCCCGATTGGGGCTTGTGGTCATTGACGAAGAGCACCGCTTCGGTGTCCGTCAAAAGGAAATGCTCAAGCAGCTTCGTGCCGAAGTGGATATTTTGACCTTAACCGCAACGCCGATTCCCCGTACGCTTGCGATGAGCTTAGAAGGCATACGGGAATTCTCCATCATTGCAACGGCACCTGAAAAGCGCTTAACGATTAAAACTATTGTTCGCAAGGAATCAAACGACGTCATTCGCGAAGCCATCATGCGTGAGTTAAACCGTGGCGGTCAGGTCTATTTCTTGCACAACGATGTCTCCACCATTGAAAACCGTCGTGAACAGTTAGCCAACATTGTGCCCGAGGCGCGCATCGTGATCGGTCACGGTCAGATGAGCGAGCGAGAACTTGAAGGTGTGATGCGAGACTTTTACCAACAGCGCTATAACGTTTTGCTTTGCACAACGATTATTGAAACCGGTATTGACGTGCCGACAGCCAACACCATCATCATGCACCGAGCAGATAAGTTTGGGCTTGCGCAGCTTCACCAATTGCGTGGCCGCGTGGGTCGCAGTCACCACCAAGCCTATGCTTATCTCTTAACGCCCGGGAAAGACGCGATGACCAATAGCGCCCAAAAGCGATTGGAAGCTATTCAAAACTTGCAAGACTTGGGCAGCGGCTTTTACCTCTCCATGCATGACTTGGAAATCCGCGGTGCCGGTGAAGTTTTGGGTGAACACCAATCCGGTGAAATTGCCGCGGTTGGCTATGATCTCTATAACCAAATGCTCAAGCGTGCCGTGAAGGCCATGCGCAAAAACGAAAACTTTGACTTGGATGAACCCTTCCAAGCCATGGCGGAGATTAATCTTCATTCGCCTGCGCTTTTGCCGCCCAACTATGTTGAAGACGTTCAACAGCGCTTGTCTTTTTATAAAGAACTCGCCAGTTGCGAAACCTATGCTGCCATTGAAGCCGTGCGTGAAGCCTTGGGCGATCGATATGGGAAACTGCCGCAAGAGGCCAACACCTTGATCGATACGCACCGATTGCGTTTGAGCTGCCAACATTTGGGCATCAAACGCATTGAGGCCACGGAGAGCGTGATGATTATCACGTTTATTGATAAACCTCATTTTGAACCCATGCGTCTCATTGAATTGTTGCAAAAGGGCCGTGGTTTACGAATGATGGGGGCCAATAAACTCAAGATTGAAACCTCAACGCCCACGATTGAAGCTCGAACGGCTTATTTACGAGGTTTTATGAATGCGTTGGACGGCAAGAAGTCTAACGACTAAAATGTAGCGTTTACCCTTAAGTAAAGAAGTTTCGATTTTAATGAAGAATTTAAAACTCATCGCGCTGGCCACTTTGATGGCCCTCCCTATGTCACAGAGCTTGGCACAAGACTTAAGCTTTGCGACTGCGCGCGCCCTCATGCACGAAAGAGCCGATGCCATTAAGATGGATCAGGCCGTTATTGAGCAAACACAATTTCAAGTCAAAGAAGCCAAATCTTTGTCCGGCCCTAAAGTGACGCTTAATGCACAACAAGTCGAAGGTCGTAAAGACATTGGGATGAATCTTGATATTGGAGGCTTCACTGGGCCCATAAATGGCATCATGGGGTCTTTGCAACCTATGCTTCCCCCTGGAACAAAACCACTCCCTAGTTCTCTCAAATTTTCTGAAGAATTAGACATCTCCGGCCCTCGTGCCTCTGTTGACATGATTTGGCCGATCTACACGGGTGGTGCCATCAGCGCCAAGCAAGAAGCTACACAAGCTGCTGTCCGCCAAGCTCAAGCCGGACTTGATCTGACCCGTGAAAAACTCGATACGGAACTCGTTCAAAAGTATTTCGGTGTTCAGTTGGCGCGTTCAGTGGAAGCGTTGCGTGAACAGATGCTTACCCAACAAAACCGAGATTTGAATCGCGCCAAGAAGTTTGAGAAAGCCGGCATGATTGCCAAAATTGAACGCATGAGCGCTCAAGTCAACCGTGATACGGCAGAACGCGAATTATTAAATGCTCAAACCGATCGTCGCGTAGCGGAAACGGAACTCAATAAGTTATTAAAAAGCGACAAGATCGGCGCTTTGGAGACGCCCCTTTTCATTACCCGTGACTTACAGACCTTGAGCTATTGGCAAGATTTAGCCTTGGGCAACAATCCCGTTTTGCGTAGCATCGATGCACAACAACATCAAGCTCGCATGGGCGTGAAGGCAGCCAAGGGGTCATTCCATCCGCAAGTCTATGCCTTTGGTCACTACAATCTGATTAAGCACTATTTAACGTTACCGGAACCCGATTGGGTCGCCGGCATTGGCGTCAAAATCACACTTTGGGATAACCGAGATCGCTCGGCTCGTGTCGGGAGCGCTCAAGCCCTTGTTAATAAGGCGGTGGCCGCTCAAGAAGAAGCTCGAAGTGAAGTAAAGAAGCTTGTCGAAATTGCCTACCTTCGCAGTGAAGATGCACTTCGTCAATACGATTTGACGGCAAGCTCTATTGAATTGGCTCGTGAAAATCTTCGTTTACGTGAAAAGAGCTTCAAAGAAGGTCTTTCCACCGTTGATGATGTGAACGACGCTCGTAATAAATTAATTGGTGCCGAAGTCGCCCAACGTTTGGCCTGTTACCGTTTTGTCGTGGCCTTTA
>CABSHY010000177.1 GCA_902477615.1 uncultured Sutterella sp. | reverse complement strand
GCCATTGACGCCGCCATTGCCATTGCTTGCGCTCAACCCGTGGTAGAACCCACAGGTAACGGGTTCGGTGCTGACTGCTTTGCTTTGATATGGTTTAAGGGCAAGCTCTACGCCATTAACGGCTCCGGCCCATTGCCGATGGCCGCTTCCATTGAAGAACTCAAAAAACGTGGCTTTGAATCCATTCCCCCGTACGGTGTGGAACCGATTAACGTGCCGGGTGCCGTTGGCGGTTGGATGGCCATGCATGAACGCTTCGGTCAATTGCCCCTTGAAAAGGTGATGGCTCCCGCTATTGATTACGCAGAAAACGGCTACCCTGTCTCTCCCAACATTAGCCGCTTGTGGGAAGAAGCATTCAAGACCTACAGCAAGTACAAAGATCGCCCTGAATTCCAAGGTTTCTTTGATACGTTCTGCCCCAATGGCACGTGGATGAAGCCGGGCGAAGTCTTTAAGAGTCAAGACATGGCAGAGACCTTGCGTGAACTTTGCCGCACCAAGGGTGAATCCTTCTACCGTGGCGAACTTGCCCAAAAGATGGACGCTTTCATGAAAAAGCATAACGGTTTCTTGCGCGCAGAAGACTTGGCAAAGTACCAACCGGAATGGGTTGAGCCGTTGAAGACCAACTACCGCGGCTATGACGTTTGGGAAATTCCGCCCAACAGCCACGGCATCACCGTTTTGATGGCTTTGAACATCTTAAAGGGCTTTGAATTCGGTGAACGCGACACGGTCGATACGATGCACAAGCAAATCGAAGCCATGAAGTTAGCTTTCGTCGATACGATGGAATACGTGGCAGAACCCTCTCGCATGTTGGTCACGAACGAACAACTCTTGTCTGAGCGCTATGCTGAAGATCGTCGTAAGCTCATCAAGATGGATAGCGCCTTGATGCCTGAAGTGGGCGATCCGCGCTACAGCTCCACCGTCTACTTTGCCACGGCCGACGCCGAAGGCAACATGGTGAGCATGATTCAAAGTAATTTCCGCGGCTTTGGTTCCGGTATCGTGATTCCGGGCACGGGCATTTCTTTGAACGACCGCGCTCAAAACTTCCGCTTCGATCCGACCCACCCGAACGCCTACGAAGGTGGCAAGCGTCCGTATCACACGATTATTCCGGCCTTCATCAGCCAAGGTGATAAGCCCATCTCCGCTTTGGGCATCATGGGTGGCTGGATGCAACCGCAAGCTCACTTGCAAGTCATCATGAACATGATTGACTTCGGTTTGAATCCCCAACAAGCGTTGGATGCGCCGCGTTGGCAATGGATCGGCGGCAAGAAGGTGGAAGTTGAACAAGATACGCCCAACCACATCATTCGCAAACTTCAACGCATGGGCCACGACATTGTGGTTCAACCCGACCCCTATCACATGGGTCGCGGTCAAGTGATTTTGCGTGATGACAACGGTGTCTTGTGCGCCGGTACCGAAAAACGTACTGACGGTCACATCGCAGCGTTCTAATCTATAAAGCATTCCGTGCTTTAGGCAAAACGGCAAGGGTCAAAAGCTCTTGCCGTTTTCGTGTAGTAAACTACACAATATCCATTTTTCTTCCAAAAAGTGAACTTTAGTACACTTGAGAAAACAAAAATGCAAAAGCCTTTTTTCCATGCCTACGCTCTTAAACCTGAAGCGCTCGGTGCAACCTTACGCCTACGTCGCAAGCAGTTGGGGTACACCTTGACGGAAATGGAAGAGAGCACAGGTATCAGTAGGAAAACGATCATTAAGATTGAGAAAGGGGGCGATGCGAAATTTTCGACCATCTCAACCTTGTTAAGCTACATGGGGCTTACGCTGGATTTTTCCGATGCAACAAAAGAACTTCTCGAGCGACCGCAAAAGGAAAAAGAGGACGAAAACTACGGTTGGTATTAGTTGTCAGATTTTGTTGGAAACGCAAGTCGTCACCTGTCATTGACCGACAATCAAGCGTTTTATAACTATCGCTTAGAGAGCTCGATGACTAAAACGTCGGCTCCCCTTCTCGATAAAGCGGCAGCTTCGCCCCCATCATATAAAAAGCAGCTTCCACTTTTCGCACGGCGTTCCCCTCTTTAATCCAAGCGGGGCAATCTTGAGACTGCCTTGCCAGACGAATGGATTCATTGACTAACCAAGACGCCAAAATATTGGATTTTGCGTAGCTTCTTTCTTTTAAGGGGCGTTTTTTAATCTTGTCAATGGACGGAAATTCATTCGTTCCCCAACCGGCATTGCGACCGTTTTCCTTTTTATCTTTCCCCCAGCCTTGAAGTCGTATGAGACACAACTCGTCAGGCAGATTGATTTTGTGCAGCACGCAAAACTCTCGAATAAACAATCCCATGGTCGCCGCCACGCGGCTGTCGTACGTGATGCTATCGGGCAACAAAATGGAATAAAGACGAGATAAGAATGAACTCATGCGAGGCCCGTATTGACGACCGAAGGCATCATAGTCGGGGCTTTCGTCAGAAAATTGTTCACAAGCAAACTTCACCAACGTGCACAAATCGTTTTCTTGATTTTGAAGCCATTGCGTGTTGTTTTTAACGATTAAACGCGAAGGCATCACATCTAAAATCAATTGATGAAGTTTTACTGAATCGTTGGCTTTGAGGGCTTCAAGCATCAAGGGGCGCATCTCTTCGCTTCGTTCAATTAAGGTCGCGTTGTGAGGCTCTTGCATGTATTGCTCATAAGCATCTTCCAAATTCACAAAACAATAATGAACTTTGGGGCGCAAGGTCTCTGTCGTGTAAGCAGGATCAAAGGTGCGACCGTTTAAATAGCAAGCAAGGTAGCGACAGAAATTTTCAATCACCGGGATGCTCAAATAATGTTCACGAGCGGAGATTAAAGAATAGGACTCGGACATGGGGATCCTTTTTCAAAGAAGCGTTTCCTAACATCTTACGTAAAAGCACTCAGAATCGGTGGAAAAATTTCAATTTCCTGTGGTTTTCCCTTGATTACAAACGAATATTTTGCGTGTCAGAATGAATTATTCGTTTCATTGGGACATCCATCATGGCTGACATTCTCGTTACTCCTCACGTTCTTCAATCCTATGCATTATTTGGCACGGCAATCCGCCATCAATTGCACGCTCACCCTGAAGAGGGACTGCAACTGACTCACACGCAAGAGATCATCGTCAAAACGTTGCAATCCTTTGGTTGCGAAGAAATCCACT
>CABSHY010000176.1 GCA_902477615.1 uncultured Sutterella sp. | reverse complement strand
TCGTTGAAGTTGGCTTTAATCAATTTAAAAACCAAACCAGTGGCTCTCGTATGTATGCCACCAACACGGCGTATATCGGAAAACTCTTCATTCATACGTTGGCGCAAGCATTGCGTATGACGATGTTGATCAAGGTAAAACGCTCTGAATTACCTGGCAATCCTTTACCGAAAGATTCTTTGGAAAAAGCGTTTTGGCAGATGAGAAAGTTGATGGCTGATAAGCCGATCGGACGTAATGCGTGGGTAGTAAAAGAGGTTCCGAGAAAAACTCGAAACCTCTTCGAAGCCCTCGAACTTCCCGTCCCGACCAGACTACTTAAAGACTAGTTTCGCGGGAGTTCGGGTTTGTCACATCAAGTGAAGGGTTGCATTAACCGCGTTGGCGCTTTTTCAAGATACCGCCGGCAACACCGTTGACGCCCGACATGGCTGCAGCCATCAAGAACGTCAATTGCGGGCCTTGGTAGCCGTCAACGTGTTCGTAACCTTCTTCAAGCGTGTGCATCTTCCAGTTACGGCCGCCACCGCCCATGGCCAAAGCAGGGATACCCATGCTCAAAGCGACGTTATGGTCACCGGACGTAGAAGCGTACATGTGAAGCGGCAAATCCAAAGCCAAGAGACCGGCACGGATCGTTTGGCAAACCGGGCTTTCATAGGGTTGTTGGCCGGCAGGACGGTCACCGATCTTCTCAAGCGTCACCTTAACTTGGTTAGCTTCATCGGTGATGCCCCAACGAGCGTTTTCGTCAGCGGCAGCCTTTTCAAAGCAAGGAACGACCTTGTCACGCAAAGCCAAGAGGCTATGGTGTTCGGTACTGCGCATGTCGATGTCCATGGAAGCGTGAGCAGCGATGGAGTTCACCGTCGTACCACCGCGGATGACGCCCACCGTGTACGTGGTCTTCGGATCCTTCGGCACTTCGAGGTTGGCCAACGTTTCGCTCGTACGCATCAAAGCGTGAATAGCGGACGGTTGACCAAAGCCCAAGTAGCTGTGGCCGCCCGGGCCGTCAAAGTGCACGCGATAGCGCAAACTGCCTGTGGCGCCCACGATAGCGCAACGCGGGTCAGCCCAGTCGATGGAGATGAAAGCATCGATGTCAACGTTGGGGTCTTTAAAGAGGTGCTTCACACCGCGAAGATCGCCTTCGCCTTCTTCACCGACGTTAGCCACGAAGATGATGTCGCCCGTGGTTTCAATCTTTAATTCTTGGAACATACGGATGACTTGCAAAAGTGCAGCCAAGCCGCGGGAGTCGTCACCGATGGAAGGAGCGTAGTAGCAATTGCCTTCACGACGAACCTTGAAGTTGTCTTCCATCGTGAAAACGGTGTCCAAGTGAGCAGCGATCACAAGCTTCGTGCGGGGTTCAGGACCGACACCGGGACGAACACCGATCACGTTACCGACTTCGTCAATATGCACGCCTTCAAGACCCAAAGCGGTAAAACGCTTTTCAAAGTCAGCAGCACGCAATTGTTCGTTAAAGGGAGCGGACGGGATTTCCGTGATGGCGATTTGTTCTTCCAAGCACATTTGGTCTTGGTCAACGGCCAACTTCAAGGCCTTTTGAATCAATTCGGAGGCCATCAACGTGTCCATCACGTTCTTGGTTTCCGGCAAAAGGGGCGGTAAGCCCGGTTCTAAGTTTTGCTTTTCGGTCATCTTAGACTCCTATCAATTAAGCTAACAATCAAAGAAAAATAAAGATGTAAAATTTTAGTCATATTCCAACCTTTTAATATAGCGGAATTCACTCATAACGTGATTGGACTTGGTAAAGTCGCCGCCATTTTTTGTTTGAGGTCACTGCATGCTTAACTTTAACTATTCAAACCCCACGCGCATTCTTTTTGGTCAAGGTGAACACACGCGTTTAGGCACTCATCTGAAAGCGCAAGGCATTTCTAAAGTTTTGATTGTTTATGGTGGTGGCAGTGCTGTGCGCAACGGCACGATTGCAGCGGTGCAATCTTCGCTGGAGGCTCAAGGGATTGAATACTTCACTTTAGGCGGTGTGCGACCCAACCCGACGTTAGAGTTTGCCCAAAAAGTCAAAGACATAGCGGTGAGTTCCGGCCTTGAGTGCCTCGTGGCCGTGGGTGGCGGTTCGGTGATCGATACCTGTAAGGTGGCCGCGGCTTGGGCCAAGTACGAAGGTGATGCTTGGGACTTTTTCACAAAAGGCGTTGCTATCACGGACGCTTTACCCATTGCGACCGTTTTGACGATTCCGGCAGCCGGTAGCGAACAATCCATTCGCATGGTGATTAATCACGAAGGGTTAAAACTGGGGACGGCGAGCGAAAAAATCCGCCCGATGATCTCTGTTGTCAATCCGGAGCTTTTCTTTACATTGCCTAAAGAGCAAATCGCCGCAGGTGTTGTGGACATGATTAGCCACATCTTCGAGCGCTACTTCACTAATACAGAAAACACGGACTATGTGTCTTCTCAAGCCGAAGCCGCTATTCGGACGGCCATGACGTTTGGCCCGAAATTATTAGAAAACCCCAAAGACTATGAATCTTGGTGCCAAGTGGCGATGGTGGGCAGTTGGGCGCACAACGGCTACTTTGGTTTGGGCCAAGTTGAAGATTGGGCGTGTCATGCGATGGAACATGAACTTTCAGCCTTAGATCCCAAGATCACACACGGTGCAGGGTTGGCTGTTTTGACGCCTGCTTGGCTGCGCTATGTGGCAAACGTCAATCCCGCTCGTATGCAACGGTTTGCCCGTGAGATTATGGGTAAAAATACGGTTGAAGCGGGGATTGAAGCGTTGTGTGACTTCTATCGCGTGATGCAAATGCCCTCGAAACTCTCGGACTTCGGTTTGGATGAGGCGGCGCTAGAAGTGTGCGCCAAGAGCGCTTGCGCTCGCACGGGTACCATTGGTCAATTTAAGAAGTTGACAAGCGATGATGTCTTGGCGATCTATAAGTCGGTTTTTTAAGGCGATTGCGTGTTAAAGCGATGGAACATTGACCATACATTTGTGATTTCAGATACGCACTTTTTTCACAAGAATATTCTGAAGTACGATCGTATTGGTCAGGCCTATTTCACAGACTCGGAGTAGCGCTTTGAATTGATGAAGACGTGGTGGAACGAGACGGTTGGGGCAACAGATTCTGTGATTCTCTTGGGGGACAGATGTTTTAAAAAGACGGAGTTTCCACGTTTAAAGGAATTGCACGGTATCA
>CABSHY010000175.1 GCA_902477615.1 uncultured Sutterella sp. | reverse complement strand
CATGTTATCAAGTGCCATGCCCACAGCCGTTGCCGTATTCTCACCGTTGGTGATATGGACAAAATCATTCGTTTCAAAATGATTGGTATCCGTTTCAACGGTCAATGATTGTGTTTGTAAACGCGTAATGTCGCTATTGTCGCTGGCAGCTCGAGTGATTTCGACATTACCTTGGAAATGCACCGTTGCCCCGCCGTCATCGGATTGACCATGGTCGGCCTTGGCATGCGTTACCGGTTCATTGGGCGAAACGGATGTGTATTCGGGCTTTTCCATCGTGACACGATCATTGGAAAAGTGTTGGAAATCATGCGCCTTGACTTTGGTTTTAGCGATCCCATTGTTATCAAAAGACACAACCGTAGCGCCCGTGGCAATAAAGTCAGGGGAATCTTCACTCGGAAGATACTTGAGATTGCCGTACGTTGATTTCATCGCATACCAATAGCTTGCTGCAATTAAAATCAGCAATAAAAAGATAGCGATGATGGCGGTAATTCTTTCACGCATAATTTTTTAATATTAATAGCGGTGTTTTGCTGTCGGATCTGGGTTAAGGAACATTTGATCCAAGGTCTTTTCCCATTTTCCCTGGGATTTTAAAATAAACTCGGCCAATTCACGAACGGCGCCGTTGCCACCTTCAAAACGACTTTGGAAGGTGCAGAGTTTAACAATCTCGTCATTGGCGTCACTTGGACAAGCTCGTAGTCCAACCTTTTGAATAACGGCATAGTCAGGCAAATCATCACCAATGTAAGCCATATTCTGCGGATCAACGCCGGTCTTTTCCGATAAAACCTTTAAGCCTGCAACCTTGTCGCGTTCACCTTGCAAAACGTTCGTGATGCCAAGCTCTTGCGTGCGCTTTTCTAAAATTTTGGAACTGCGAGCGGTCAAAATCGCTACATCAATTTGGTTGGCTAAAAGCATTTTGATGCCTAAGCCGTCTTTGACGTTAAAGGCTTTAAACAATTCGCCGTCGTTACCGATGTAAATCTTTCCATCCGTTAAAACGCCGTCAACGTCACAAATCAACAGTTTGATATTGGCAGCGACTTCTTGATTGGTCATGGCAATTTCCCCATTAGAGAACTTTCGCAGTCATCAAATCTTGAATGTGCAAGGCACCAATCAAGCAACCGGCTTCATCAACCACCAAAAGTTGGTTACACAACGCTTGGTTAAGAATATGAGCGGCTTCCGTGGCCAATGCCGTTTGAGCAATGACACGAGGTGACTTTGTCATCACGTCATCAATTTTCACTTCGCGAATATCACCCACACGTTCAATTAAGCGGCGCAAATCACCTTCGGTGAAGATGCCCACAACGCGATTTTCAGTGTCAACCACGGAGGTCATGCCGATGCGCTTGCGCGTGATTTCACGAACCGCATCCAAAACCGTGACACCGACCGTGACCTTCGGAATCGCCTCGCCTGTGCGCATAATATCGCCCACATGAATCAATAAGCGGCGACCCAAAGCACCACCGGGGTGAGAACGAGCAAAGTCTTCCGGTTTAAAGCCCTTGGCGTCCAAACAAGCGACGGCCAAAGCGTCGCCCATGGCCAATGTGGCCGTGGTACTGGTGGTCGGAGCCAAACCAAGGGGGCAGGCTTCTTGACGAACACCAATGTCCAAATGAACGTCAGCGTGTTGAGCCAAAGCACTCTCAGGGGCACTCGTCATAGCAATCAAAGGCGTTCCTTCACGCTTGAGAGACGGAATAATGGTGAGCAATTCACTCGTCGTGCCGGAATTGGAAATGGCCAGTACAACGTCCTCTTTGGTAATCATCCCCAAGTCACCGTGAGCGGCTTCTGCGGCGTGAACAAAAAAGGCAGGGGTGCCGGTTGAGGCAAGCGTTGCAGCAATCTTGCGACCGATGTGACCACTTTTACCAACGCCGGACACAACCACACGACCTTTGCAATCCAATAGGATTTTGACGGCTTGAAGGAACTCTTCCCCCAAACGAGAAGACATGTCCAATAAGGACTGAGCTTCTTGCGTTAAAACCGTTTGAGCTAACTTGAGTGTCGACTCGTTTGTACTTGCATGAGCAATCATTTCAAATCCTTTAACCTTAGCCAATTAATCATACCATCCCTATATAACGGCATTAACTGGCTAAGTGTTTCAAATCGTTCAAGAATTCACAGTTAATGGTTCAAAATCTTCGATAAGAATTGAACTGCGCGATCCGATTTCGGTTGCGTGAAGAATTCTTGCGTGGGTGCATCTTCGAGAATTTGACCATTTTCCATAAAAAGAACACGATCGGCGACTCGTCTAGCAAAGCCCATTTCGTGCGTCACGACCATCATGGTCATGCCTTCTTGGGCCAATTCCACCATGACGTCGAGCACTTCGTTAATCATTTCAGGGTCAAGTGCAGAGGTCGGTTCGTCAAAGAGCATGCACACCGGGTCCATGGCCAAAGCGCGGGCGATGGCCACGCGCTGTTGTTGACCACCGGAGAGTTGACCGGGGAATTTATTCGCATGATCTTTTAAGTGCACTCGGGCAAGCAATTCAAGACCGCGCTTGACCGCCTCTTCTCTAGTGCGTCCTAAAACCTTCATTTGTGCCAAGGCCAAATTGTCTGTGATCGATAAATGAGGGAAAAGCTCAAAGTGTTGGAACACCATGCCAATGTGTCGACGCAATTTAGGCAAATCCGTTTTGGGATCACCCACACTAACACCATTGACGATAATTTCGCCTTCTTGGAACGGTTCCAAAGCATTAACACATTTAATGAGTGTTGATTTGCCCGAGCCCGAAGGGCCACACACCACAACAACTTCGCCTTTGTCGACGGTGGCCGAACAATTTTTTAAGACTTGAAACGATTCAGAGTACCACTTGCTGATATTGCGAATTTCAATCATTGAAAAAATTCCTTAACAACGGCTAAAGTCAGGCTTACGACCTTCTTGGAAGGCAGCAATCGCTTCCTTCGTTTCATTGGCTTGAAGGCGCAAGAGCGTTTGTTCTTTTTCCATTGTGAGCGTAGAGCGAATTTGTTGTGCTAAGTGACGACGCAAGAGTTTCTTGGTTGCACGAAGACTACCCAAAGGCATTTGCGTTAAGCGAGCTGCGCGGTTAAGCGTTTCTTTGACGACTTCACCGGGCTTACAAATGCCGGTGATTATCCCCATTTCACTGGCTTCAATGGCAGAAATGGGTTCACTTAATAAAAGTTTTTCAGCGG
>CABSHY010000174.1 GCA_902477615.1 uncultured Sutterella sp. | reverse complement strand
GGTGCTCAAGAAGTCTTGAAGATGATCCCGAAGGCCAAGAACTACTTCGTGACGATCGACATTGACGGCTACGATATGAGCACGGCTCCTGGTGTGGGCTCTCCCTCTCCTGGCGGTTTGAACTATGTCTTTGAAACGGACGTTTTGGAAGGTATTGCCAAGATGGGTAATGTGGTGGCATTTGACTTAGTTGAAGTGGCTCCGCAATACGACCCGACGGGTATTACACCGCGTTTAGGTGCCATGACGATGTTGGCCTTCATGGGCTTTATCTTGAAGGAACGTGAAAAGAAGGGCTTGTTAAAGCACCAACTCAAGAAGTAATGCTCTGACTTTTATTGTCCAGGTCCAGTCTTCTAGGTAAATTAGGAGACTGGATTTTTATGTGTGCGCGGCACGCGCACAATCTAACGGGTGAAAGTTCCGAGCGCAGGGGGTAGCACCAAGCGCATAGCCAGAGACAAGGGTGTCCACCGTGAGGTGGAATCTGAAGGAAGTCCGAGGCAATCGACCTGACGAACAGAAACTGCATCAGGCATATGAGAGTGGGTAAGGTTGCCTAACAAACTAAAGCCCTAAGCTACACGGAACTCTCGGTGTATAAGTAAACCCCAAGGATGTTATTAATAACCGCCCGCTACGGAACCGTACGGTGGATGGTGTGGAAGGACGGCTAGGAAACTAATCTCTAGCCTCCTATCCGATTATCTAAAAAAGTCAATCATAAAGGTAGATTAACCTTTTCTCTCCGTTAAAATTGATTGGAATTCTTTATTTTTTTGAATGAAGATCATTTAAATAGCGAATAAGCCGTCCGTGCCATTCATTGGGTTTATCGCCAAATGTGCCCAAAAACTTTTTTCCAGCAATTTCCCAAACTTTAGCGTTGTGAGGAAGAAGCTGAATGAACGCTTTTTTCTGGGCTTTATGCGTATGTTGATCACGTTCCGGATAAATGAGTAATAAGGGAACGGAGACATTAGCAATAACGTCAGCCGGTTCATGGCTAAGGGTGATGAGTTGAGAAGCGGCGATATGACCGAGGACAGGGCCCCACCGATCGATGATCCAGCCTTTGCGTGTGCAATAGGGTGACTCTAGGACAATAGCATTGACCGCTTGTGGGTATTTTTCATAGAGTTGAAGTGCGGCATCACAGCCCACCCCTTGAGCAAATAACGTGACAGTTGGTGTGTAAAATTCACTAACCATGAACCAATTCAACGCGGCAGAGGCATCACTTAATAAGCCGTCAAGCTGTATTTCTCCAGTGCTTTTCCCACTTCCAGCGTAGTCAAACATTACGACTTGATAGCCTTCTTGGCATAAAAAGGCGACCTGTGGCAAGTTAAATTCAAGGTTGAACTGAGCAGAGTGACAGTAAAAAATCGTCCCTTTTATCTTACTGGTATGAGGAATCAGGATTTGCCCACCAATTTCATCGCCGGTTGGTGATTGATATTGAAAGCTTTGACTTTTTAGACCGTAGTGGCTGCATTGCCAGTAGTTTCGGCGATCAACATTAAAGAAGGCATTTTCAGCAATACTGGAAATAAAACTCATTTTTATTCTCTTGGTACATTAAAAGGCCGATCTCAACGAGAGTTTTGATCGGCCTTCATCGGGGTTAGATTAAGGGATGAGTCTTAGTAGCCCATCATCGTAACCATCAAGTAAGCCGTCGTGACGGAAATAACAACCATCAAAAGACCAGGGATTTGCATTGAGTGGTTGAACACAAACTTACCGATCGTTGTCGTACCGGAGCGGTCCATAGCAACGGCAGCCAATGCGGGACCGGAGGTCGGTAAGACATACAAGCAGTTAACGGCCGGGAACATAGCGATTAAGAGCATCGGCGGGATACCCAACGCGAAGCCCAAAGGCATCACTGCGCGAGTCGTAGCACCTTGGCTGGCTAACAATGCGGACATACCTGCTAAAACGAAGGCGAACAATAATGGCATTGTTTGAGCTAATTGACCGGCAAACTCCATGAAGAAGTCACGATTAGCGGCAATGAAGGAGTCGGACATCCAAGCAATACCGAAGACGGCAGACAAAGCAACGACACCGGCATTAAGAATTGGGCTCTTAGCAACCTTAGCAATATCGGGCTTACAAAGGGCACACATAATGGCACCAGCAGCCAACATAATAGCTTCAATGACTAATGACATGCCAACGGCCTTCGTTTGACCAGGTAAAACGCGCAATTCCGGGAAAAAGCCTGCCATCACAATCACGATAATGGCGCCAAAGAAAACAAATACGGAAATGTAGGCTTCTTTGGGCAAAGGCTTCTCTTCAATGGGAGTCGGGGGAGTCACTTCACCGCGAGCCACACGAGCCAAGTACTCTTTGTCGTCCTTTAGTTCTTTACCGCGGAACATGCAAATGACGGAAGCAACAACCACACCAATCAAACAAGCCGGGAACGTAATCATCAAAATGTCGCCCAAACCTAATTCAGCATGACCATTTTGAGCTAGCAAACCGATCATAGCAGCCGTAGCAGCAGAAATCGGGCAAGCTGTAATACCGATTTGACCGGCCACTGCGGCACCGGCCATGGCGCGTTCCGGACGAACATTGGCGTTATAAGACACTTCATAAATCACTGGGAGAATGGCGTAAACGGCGTTACCTGTACCAGCAAAGAAGGTCAAGAAAAAGCTCACAACCGGAGCAACCACAGCAACATACTTCGGGTTCTTGCGGATGATGCGAGCGGCGACACGAACAAGAATGTCAAGACCGCCAACGGCTTCCATACATGCAGCACACATACAGACCGAGAAGATGATTAACATCACGTCGATCGGAGGAGCGGTTGGGAATACACCAAAGCAGACGGCAAGAATCACCAAACCTAAGCCACCCCAGAAACCTAGAGCAACTCCACCGTAACGAACGCCAAGCAAAATGGCGCCGAATAGGATAACAAATTCAATTAAGGTAATCATAAAGTTTTATAGGTAGTCACACTGATTAAGCAATGTGCCGACCTATCTCCCAGTTAGCTATACAAATCACAAAGAGTCGTGATCGCCTAGACCAGGTAAGCCTTATGATTTACAATTTCACAAGGCCCTGCTGGACTATGCCAAACCGGAATTAAACAAAGTTTCAGATTCGGAAGAGAGTGAGCCTAACTGAAGCTTATGTTGTATGCATTTCGGCTTAGACATAAGGGGATTTCTAAAAATTCGTAATTCTGTTGATTTTATCGTCTAACGGTACTGCC
>CABSHY010000173.1 GCA_902477615.1 uncultured Sutterella sp. | reverse complement strand
GGATTTGTTCTCTAAAGAAATGCAACGCTTAGGTGTCACTGAGCTTGATCAATCCAATAAAAAGCACCCGGCCGCACGCGTTAAAACGCGCAAACCCATCACGCCAGCAACCCGTGCCCATGTTGAGATGAAATTGTCGGATAACTATGACGCCACTTCCATGGACGACTGGGCAGATCGTGACTATGTTGCAGTGGGTTGCGGGGTTGATTTAGCCAGCAAACTCAAACGTGGTTTATGGCCCGTCGGGGCACATTTGGATTTACACGGCTACACAATTGAAGAAGCCCGCTCGGCTTTGACGACGTTTATTATTGCCGCCCGTCAGGAAGGAATTCGTTGTGTTCGTATTGTCCACGGAAAAGGCATGAATAGCGATGAAGGCCCCGTTTTAAAAATGATGGTGCGCCGTTGGCTTCGTCAAATGAATGAGGTGCAAGCCTTTATCCAAGCTTTGCCCGGTGAAGGTGGCTCTGGTGCCGTTCGTGTTTTATTAACGAAGAAAATTGCTTAATTGGGGAAAGATTTATGGATATCTTGGAATTGATGCAAACTCGCTATACAACCAAGCATTTTGATCAAGGGCGTCACGTGTCTGCTAAGGACATGGAAAAGCTTTTAGAAGTCCTTCGCTTGTGTCCTTCTTCCGTTAATTCACAGCCGTGGCACTTTTATGTTGTGACGACTCCCGAAGGTCGCGAAAGAATTCGTCCTGCCATTAAGGACTTTAACGTCAACCGTTTGACGGCCTCGGACTTTATTTTCTTTGCCGTGCCCGCCACGACAAGCCTGCCCTATTGGGAAGCACTTTATGAAAAAGAAAAAGCCGATGGACGATACAAAACGTGGACTTCTGACGAACGCCCCGATGCACTTCGCATGACGTACGCCAAAATGTTTGAAGAAAATCCTCAAGAATGGTTTAACTACGCCAGTAACCAAACGTTCTTGGCAGCGGGTTGCTTAACCGTTGCAGCAGCAGAAATGGGCATTGACTCCACGCTCTTAGGTGGCATTGATTTTGATATGCTCGATGACCTTTTAGGCATCAAAGCAAAGAATCACCGTACGATTTTAGGTATTGCATTGGGCTACCGCGCAAGCAAAGACTCCAATGCCTCTCGACCGAAATCCCGTTGGGAAAAAGAAGATATCATCCACTACATCCCTTAATAGGGCAATGGGCGCTAACAGCGCCCATTTTTCATCAAAAGAGGTGATTTATACCTCTTTTTCTATTAAAACATCTGTTGGCGTGTTTTAGCAGAAAGCTCCTTCACGTTAATTGCCCAAATCCCCATCTTCTCCACAAGTTCTTCCGGAAAGTCCCAACTTAACTCACCATCGTCGCCTGCGTAGTGATGCATGATTTGTTCTAACGCATGAATACGCTTTTCACCTTCGAGCTTTTGCATCGTGCCGCTACCGATCACAGAGAAGTAGTTTTGACCGGATTTCGAGACCGGATCATCAATCACCATTGTGGCACCGAGCTCGGCAATCACAAAACTCACTTCGGGATTTTTTGCAATCAAATCAGCTTTATGACCTTCGGCGGCACCATGGAAATAAAGAATTAAGCCATCATCGGAAACTTCAAAGCCATAGCTCAAAGGAACTGCATATGGGTGCGGTTCGTCATTAAATGCAACCACGACAGAGCGAGCGCGTTGCAAAAATGCTTTGATCAAAACGGGATCGTTCACGGCCCGATCTTGACGACGCATTTCCGTGTGAATCGTTGTCGGCATTTGACTCATCATTATTCTCCTTTAATGCCCCAAAACTTGGGCTTTCAATTCTGCCAAGCGGTCACGTACCGCTGCAGCCTTTTCAAAGTCCAAATTCTTGGCAAATTCAAACATTTGTTTTTCCAATTTCTTAATTTCGGCAGAGAGGTCTTTTTCACTCATAGAGCCAACCGTTTCCGTCAAGTGAGACACGGAAGTATTATCCGAACGATAAACACCGTCAATGATGTCTTTGACTTCCTTTTTCACACTCTTTGGCGTAATACCGTGCTCTAAGTTATAGGCCTTTTGTTTGGCGCGACGACGCTCCGTTTCATCAATGGCTCGCTTCATGGAGTCGGTCATCTTGTCAGCATATAAAATCGCCGTCCCCGCCACATTTCGGGCCGCTCGACCAATGGTTTGGATGAGCGATCGTTCGCTTCGCAAAAAGCCTTCTTTATCTGCGTCCAAAATGGCTACTAATGACACTTCAGGAATATCTAACCCTTCTCGCAAAAGGTTAATACCAACCAAAACGTCAAAAAGACCGGCTCGCAAGTCACGAATGATTTCGACGCGTTCCACGGTATCAATATCCGAATGTAAATACCGAACCTTAACCCCGTTTTCATTTAAAAAGTCCGTGAGATCTTCAGCCATACGCTTAGTTAGCGTTGTTACCAACACGCGATCGCCCTTGGCAACACGCTCATTGATCTCACTTAAGACATCATCCACTTGGGTAGTTGCCGGTCGAACGATCACTTCCGGGTCGACCAAGCCCGTGGGGCGCACCACCTGTTCGACAATTTGGGAGGAATGCTCAAGCTCATAGTTAGCAGGCGTGGCCGATACAAAAACACCACGACGCATCTTTCGCTCAAATTCGTCAAAACGTAGCGGTCGATTATCCAATGCTGACGGCAGACGGAACCCATAGAGCACCAACGTTTCTTTACGCGAACGGTCACCGCGATACATCCCGCCGAGCTGCCCCATCATGACGTGACTTTCGTCAAAAAACATGAGGCAATCTTTGGGTAAGTAGTCGATTAAGCAAGGAGGTGCTTCGCCGGGGGCTAAGCCTGTTAAATGGCGTGAATAGTTTTCAATGCCCTTACAAAAACCGACTTGGTCAAGCATTTCCAAATCAAAGAGCGTGCGTTGCTCCAAGCGTTGTGCTTCAACAAGTTTATTTTCAGCCAAAAATTCACGCTTTCTGTCTCTCAATTCTGCTTTGATCGTTTCAATGGCCCGAACGATTTCATCGCGAGGCGTCACGTAGTGACTAGCAGGATAAATGACAAAGCGCGGCACTTTTTGAATGATGACACCTGTTAATGGGTCAAACAAGCAAATACTTTCCAATTCGTCATCAAAGAGCTCAAAACGCACGGCCATTTCTGCGTGTTCAGCAGGGAAGACATCAATCGTGTCACCGCGAACTCGGAACGTTCCGCGAGAGAAGTCCATTTCGCTGCGCTTGTATTGCATCTTCACGAGTTGAGAAATGAAGTCTGACCGGCTCTTGGTATCGCCCGTGCGCATAATCAAGCGCATTTGCGTATAGCTC
>CABSHY010000172.1 GCA_902477615.1 uncultured Sutterella sp. | reverse complement strand
GAGACAAGAAATGGGAGTTCAACGCTCAAAAGAGATACTTTTGAAAATGCGTGAAAACTTTGACAGTGAGGGAAACCTGACGCACAAAAACAAAGAAGGGACGGTTTTTCAACCATCCCTTCAGTGCTTTTAGCAAACTTGCTGAATTAGGCCATAGCCTTGATAGCAGCAGACAAGCGGCTCTTATGACGAGCAGCAGCGTTTGCGTGCAAAATGTTCTTGCGGGCCATCGTGTCGATAACGATTTGAGCCAACTTGAAAGATTCAGCGGCAGCAGCCTTGTCACCAGCAACGATCAACTTGCGAACGGCCTTGATGGCGGTACGGGATTGAGAACGTTGAGCAGAAAGGTGCTGATTGCGCGCAACAGCTTGACGAGCGCGCTTACGAGCTTGTTTGGTATTAGCCATTGTTTTTCCTTGCCTTATTAAAAAGTTACGGCTGTTAAATGACAGCCGCTTTCAAAGGCATTAAGCATTTAAAAGGACGCTTCAGCAAAGGGAAGCGGCTGGTAATTCTCTGTTTTCCAATGAGTTTTCGAGCGTTCTCTCGGGCATAGTTAAACGTCCACGAAGAACGACCCCTTGGAAAAGTGCTTAACTATACCAAAAAGTTTCAAACCTCTCAAGCTCTTAGATGAATTAAATTGCGTTTGTTTTCATTTGAAACGGTCAAAGTCCCAATTTTCCGCTAAGATTTCGAGCAGTATCAAGAATTTTTCTGAGTTGTTTTTTCAATGAGTCTCATTAAAGCGGCGGCGACCGTGTCGTCATTAACTCTTTTATCGCGCATCACTGGGGTGATTCGCGATATGTTGATTGCACGTTACTTTGGTTCATCTGCTGCCACCGACGCTTTTTACGTTGCCTTCCGCATCCCCAATATGTTGCGTCGCCTTTTTGCCGAAGGCGCCTTTCAACAAGCCTTCGTGCCGATGCTCTCAGACATCAAAGCCAATAAGTCGCACGAAGAAGTCCAAGATTTTGTCAGTCGAGTTTTCTCGCTTTTAGCGTCCGCTTTAGTCATTGTCAGTATTTTGGGCGTATTGGCTGCACCGATTTTGGTTTGGTTAATCGCCGGTGGCTTGGCAGCCAATCCCGAAGCCTTTGACTTGGCAACGGAAATGACCCGTTGGATGTTTCCGTATATCTTTTTCATGAGTTTGGTGGCAATGAGTGCTGGGGTGCTTAATACCTGGAAGCACTTTGCCATTCCCGCGTTTACGCCGGTTTTACTCAATATCGCTTTTATCACGAGCGTCTTGTTGGTGACGCCTTATTTAGAGCGCCCGATTTTTGCATTGGCTTTTGCTGTCTGTGTCGGTGGCGTCTTGCAATTAGGCATTCAAATTCCTTCTTTGATGAAGTTGGGCCTTTTGCCTCGTCCCGTCAATCCCGTTGCTGCTTTTAAAGACTTTGCAGTGCGCCGTGTATTGAAATTGATGGTGCCGGCCCTATTTGGTGTGGGTGTTGCTCAGTTATCCCTTTTGATTAACACCAACATTGCCTCTCGTTTAACGACGGGGTCGGTGACGTGGTTATCGTTTGCAGACCGTTTGATGGAATTCCCGACGGCGCTTTTGGGGGTTGCGTTAGGTTCTGTGTTGTTACCCAGTTTGTCGGCCGCATTTGCTAAAAATGACTTAACTCGATACAACAGTTTGCTCGATCACGGTCTGCGTTTAATCTTTTTGTTAGCCGTTCCCGCCGCTGTCGGTATGGGGTTGATGTCTGACGCTTTGGTCGCACTTCTTTATCAAGGGAAAAACTTCTTGGCAAGCGACGTTGCTCAAACAAGCTTGGCTGTCTTGGGCTACTCCATCGGTTTGGTGGGTTTAATCGGTATTAAGATTTTGGCACCGGCGTTTTACGCTCGAAAGGATATTCGTACGCCCGTAAAAGTGGCTGCTGTGAGTTTGGTGAGCGTTCAGTTGATTAACCTCATCACGGTTCCGCTTTTTAGTCATGCGGGTCTTGCGCTGTCCGTGGGGTTGGGAAGTTGTATCAATTGCCTCATTTTATTGGTGACGCTCATTCGTCGCGGTCACTATAAACCGGTCGCCGGCTGGATGAAGTGGGCGCTTTCTGTCATCGTTGCAACAGTAGCGATGGCAGCGCTTTTATGGTTCTTGCAAGGCGATGTTGATTGGGCGGCCATGCAGTCAGAGTGGGTTAAACGTGCGGGCTTAATCTTGGCCTATATCGTTGGGGCTGTGGTTGTTTACTTTGGTGTGTTGATTGCTTTTGGTTTTAGACCGAGGCACTTGAAGCCACGCTACGACATTTAAATGGTTAATTTGTTCTTTGTTCGAGGCCTATTCAAAAATTGTTGAGTAGGCCTTTTTTTGTAAAGTAACAAAGCGTCAAACCGCCTGAAAAATAGCGCAATATCGGTACAATAACAGTCGTAGAAAGTTTTTTAGAAATGCCCTTGAATTTCTTCAATTTTGGATTGAAGAAAACGGGGGAGTTTGTCTTTTTTGAGAGGATAAAATGGCTGATTTGGAACAAATGGATGCCAAGATGGATGTGTCTGCTTTAGTGCGTGAAGAAGTGGTGACGGATCGTAAGATCGGTTCCATTCGTGTTTTGACGCCGATCACCAAAGAGGGTGACCGTGATTTGACGCGTGAAGTGATTTATTTGGGCGAAACCCAAATCATGACGCAAATGGGTCCGTTGCCGATCAACTTTGAAATTAAGGCCGCTACGTTGGGTGAAGCTGTTGAAGCTTATGGCGAAGCTGCCAAGCAAGGCGTTCAAGAAACGATCGCTAAGCTTGAAGAAATGCGCAAGCAAGCTGCCAGCAAGATCGTGACGCCGGGTGATGCCGGTTTCGCTGCTACGGCTAACAAGATTCAAATGCCCTAATGAGGGTAACAAGCATGTCTGAGAAGGTTTTTACCCGCGCTGAGATGCAACAAGCTCCCACGCGCTTATTGCGTGATGGACGAGCTGCCAATGCTTGCGTTTCTTGCGTGACGATTAACGGTCAAGAGTGGACGGTGAAGGATTTCTCAAGCCGCAACTTCTGGGTGAAAACTTTTTTGGCGCCTTTTTTGCTTGGACATGAATTAAAAATTTTGCGTCAATTGCAAGGCATTGATGGCGTGGCTCACGAGAGCTTTGCCATTGACTCAACGGCCATTGCCATTCGCTTTTTGCCGGGACGCTCTCTTGGGCGCCTCAAGCCCGAAGAGATTTCTTCAGAGTTTCTCGAAGAAATGGAAGCACTCTTGGAGTCCGTTCACACGCGAGGTGTTGTGCACTTGGATACGCGCGGGACGGGTAACTGGCTGGTTTCGCCAGAAGGCAAGCCCTTGTTGAT
>CABSHY010000171.1 GCA_902477615.1 uncultured Sutterella sp. | reverse complement strand
AGAAGTAAAGCAATACTTCACGCTCCCCGCCGTCTTTAAAGGCCTCTTTGGTTTAGTGCATACCCTTTTTGGTATTCGCATTGAAGAAGATACGGCAAGCGTCTGGCATCCAGACGTGAAGTTCTTCAAGATTGTTAATGCTAAAGGCGATAAGATTGCTCAGTTTTACATGGATCTTTACGCTCGTCCGAGCAAACGTGGTGGAGCCTGGATGGACAATGACCGTACGCGCCATCGTGAAAAGGGCGTCCTTCAAACGCCGATCGCTTACCTTGTTTGCAACTTCGCCAAACCTGTGGGCGACAAGCCTGCTCTTTTAACGCACGATGACGTTTTAACGCTTTTCCACGAATTCGGTCACGGCTTGCATCACATGCTCACGCGCGTTGAAGACTCTGCCGCAAGCGGTATTAACGGTGTTGAATGGGATGCCGTTGAGTGCCCAAGTCAATTCATGGAAAACTTTGCTTGGGATTGGACGGTGCTTCAAAACTTAACCGCCCACGTTCAAACGGGTCGACCCTTGCCTCGTGAACTCTATGACAAGATGATTGCAGCAAAGAACTTCCAAAGTGCTATGGCCATGGTGCGTCAATTGGAGTTTGGCCTTTTTGACATGCTTTTGCATACCGAGTTTGATGCTCAAACAGACAGTATTCAAGCCTTGCTCAAACACGTTCGAGATAATGTTGCTGTCACCAAGCAACCTGAATACAACCGCTTCCCCAATTCTTTTAGCCACATCTTTGCGGGCGGCTATGCTGCGGGCTACTACAGCTACAAGTGGGCAGAAGTGATGAGTGCTGATGCTTTCTCTTTATTTGAAGAAACCGGTGTGCTCAATCCCCAAACGGGTAAAAAGTGGCTCGATGAAGTGCTCTCTGTTGGTAGCTCCCGTCCTGCGCTTGATTCCTTTGTTGCCTTCCGTGGTCGCGCTCCACAAATTGATGCTCTTTTGCGTCATTCCGGCATTAAAGAAAATCGTTAACGTAAAATTGTCTTAATCAAAGGTCGCAAATCATTACTTCCCCTTAAACGAAAGAAGGCTACTGTGTTCTTCAGTAGCCTCTTGTAAGGGGATGCCTGATGGGCAAGTTAATACAAGTCGATCCATCAGGTCGCACGTTGATTCTGCAATTTACAAAAACATTTGTCAAATATAAGGTTGTACCCATCATGAAACTTGCCACTTGGAACGTGAACTCATTGAAAGTGCGTCTCCCGCACGTCATGCAATGGTTAAAAACCTCGCAAACGGACATTTTGTGTTTGCAAGAACTCAAAATCACCGATGATGTTTTCCCCGTTAATGAACTTGCTATGATGGGTTACGGCGCCATCTTTGCCGGTCAAAAAACGTATAACGGTGTTGCGATTCTCTATCGTCAAGATACTGTTGAAGCTCCGACCGACATTCAAATTAATCTTCCTGATTTCACCGACGAACAAAAGCGCCTTGTTGCCGGTACCTTTGAAACCAAAGCGGGAGCCATTCGTACGATTTGCGGTTATTTCCCTAACGGCGCCGAAGTCGGTTGCGACAAATACGCTTATAAACTTGCGTGGCTTGCCAAACTTCAATCGTTTGTTAAAGAGGAACTTGGCAAACACCCTCAACTGGCTCTTTTAGGTGACTACAACATCGCTCCTGACGATCGAGACGTCTGGAACCCCAAAGCTTGGGAAGGCAACATCTTAGTCTCTCCAGCTGAACGTGCTGCCTTTCAAGGTTTGCTTCAATTGGGTTTAAGTGACTCTTTCCGACTTTTTGATCAACCCGAGGGACTTTACTCTTGGTGGGACTATCGAATGTTAGGTTTTCAAAAGAATCACGGTATGCGTATTGACCATATTTTGGTAAGCGACGCTTTAAAGACGAAAGTGAAAACTGCTCAAATCGATAAAGCGCCCCGTAAATGGGAAAAACCGAGTGATCACACGCCTTATCTCATTGAGCTTTAAACATTTACTTCGCAGGCGCTTTAAGCGGAATACAGCTCAAGCGCCTTTTTCGCTTCTTTTTCAATATAGTCAAACACAACTTCATCGACTCGATCTGCATAACGCTTACGAAGATTTTTTGAAACGACGCCATTTAAGTCCAAACAACCGTTGATTAAATGGTGCAAAATAGTTTCCCTCACATCATAACGATCGTTCACCGCCCGACGAACAGCATCGAAACACATCAAATAATTCACTTCATGACGCAAGTGAGTATTTAGTGCTTCTTCTGCCATCTCAAGACCAAACTCAGCGCATTGCGTTGCATCCCAATAACGATAGATTGCGTCGCTGCCGTTAAATCGGAAATCATAGTCATGCCCAGCAATCCACTGAACGGACCATAAAGCTCGAGCAGGTTTAGAAAACGCTTGCAATGCCGCCAAATACTTTGCTTCAGATGCTTTCATTGCCACCGAGACCGGCAAAAGTTGTCCTTTTTGCATTTGTCCTGATAAGCAAAGTTGTTGATGGAAAAGAAAACGTGAAAGTCGACCGTTGCCGTCCATGAATGGATGCAAAAACACAAAACCAAAAGACGTCACCGATGCAGCAATCACCGGATGGATTTGTTTGGGAAGTGTATTTGCCATTCGTAAAAATGCCACCATCAAGTCTTCCAAATCATCCGGACTCGGAGGAACATAAGAAACACCTATGGCACCTCGACCACCATTGGATAACCAGTTTTGTTCAGTACGATAAGAAAAAGCCATATCATACGAACTGGAAATGACTTGATTTTGAAGTTCGCACAGATATTCTTCTGATAATTCAACGTTTTCATGAGCGTATTGCAAAAGCTTAACAAAGCGCTCTGATTTGCTCATATCCGCTTTCTCGCCTTCTATTGCATAACTGCTCTCTGTTTCACTTAAATAAGCCCACTGCAGAGCACGATCTGCATTAACGTCCCCGATTTTGGACAAATAGTCTCGTACTCGATCCAGCACATTATCTGCAAGACCCGCTTTAATCTTTTCAGTCTTTTCAACAATCGGACAGTAGTTCAAATTGCCCAATCCGTTGAAAATAACACGCCATTTTGTATTTTTAATTTCTTGCCCAGTTACATAGCGATCTTCGTCAAATAACTTGACGTAACGAGTATTTAAAGGAACCTCAACAGAAAGCTCTTTTTGATTAAAGAATTCCCATAAAAAACCTAATTTTCGATGATAGACGCCAGACAACTTCGTTGAAATAGAGTTCAACAAAGACTCTTCACTAATATGACGTAACGCTTCAGACAAAATTTGCAGATTAATCCCCTCGTGCTTTAAAGCAAAAAGAACATGACCAACAAAATCATCAGAAGACAAACGATATCGAATTGGCACCAATAACAGTGTGTCTTTAT
>CABSHY010000170.1 GCA_902477615.1 uncultured Sutterella sp. | reverse complement strand
GGCCGCAATTTTTGCGATCAGTGACGTTGTGCGACCGGAGTCCAATCAAGTGATTAAAGCCCTGCATCAATTAGGCATTCGCACGTTGATGATCACGGGGGATAATCGCAACACGGCCGAGCGCATTGCGCAGACCTTGGGCATTGAAGAAGTTCATGCGGAAGTGTTGCCTCAAGACAAGGCAAGAATCATTGGGGAGCTTCAAGCCAAAGGCTTGAAAGTAGCTATGGTGGGGGACGGGCTAAACGATGCGCCGGCACTTGCCCAAGCCAATACCGGTATTGCTGTGGCAGAAGGTGTGGACGTGAGTGCTCAGGCCGGTGACTTAATTTTGATGCGTCACGGCCTTGAATCGGTGTTGACCGCCTTGCGTTTATCCAAAGCCGCATTACGTAATATTTATCAGAACCTCGGTTGGGCCTTTGGTTATAACATTTTGGGAATTCCCGTGGCAATGGGACTTTTGCATGCGCTCTTTGACGGCCCCATGCTCTCTCCCATGATTGCACGAACGGCCATGGCGCTTTCATCAACCTCAGTGGTGATGAACGCTTTGAGATTAAAGCTGTTTAAGTAATCAATGAATCAGAGGCTCAATGTAGCGCCAGATAAAAAAGCAAATCGCCCCGATCGCTAAGCCTCTGAGCAAAAGCATCACTAAGGCAAAGAGTCGCCCCACACCTTCCATCAAGGTTTGGGGCGATGTTTCTTTAGTGGGCTTTTTGTTCTTTGTCATTTTTTCGAGGTTTTTGGACTTTGTCCCAAGTGGCGTGCCAGCATATAAGGGAGCCAAGCACAACGAAACTCACGCCTTGCCAGAAACTGTAGGTGAGCTCTGCGCCAATCCAAAAGGAAGCAAAAACGCAGGAAATCACCGGGGTGAAGTAAGAGGCAATGGCCAATACGGTCATGTTACCGTTAATCGTGCCGTGCGTCCATGCGGCATAGGCAAGACCGGAGGTAAGGCCTCCGATTAAAACGCTCAAGGTGCCTTTGAGCGTGACCTCGGGCGACCCACCGACCCCGGCTAACCAAAGCCCGGCAAAGAGCATGCAGTCAATACAGAAAATCAACGTACTGCAGTTTTGACCGTGCGACCAAGCGCGGGTCATGCTACAAAAAACTGACCAACTCAGAGCGCCGAAAAAGGCCAAAATGTAGCTGATGGGGTTGAGCTTGAAGTGCGCAATGAAGTCAGAAATAGACGGATTACCGTTACTGAGAATCCAAAAGATCCCGCAAAAACTCATCAAAGCCCCGGGCACAATCCAAGCGCGAGCGCGTTGTCCGTTAAAGACAATGGCGCAGACAATGGTCATCGTCGGCCACAAGTAGTTAACCATGCCGACTTCCATGGTTTGCGTGCCGCCGTCAGAAAAATAGAGCGACAAACAAAAGCAGATGGTGGAGAAGTTGGCAACCGCAATACCGAAGTATTTGTAGCGCTTGGGCATCTTTTCAAATTTGGGCAAACCCACTAAGAAGAAAAGACTGACGGCGGCGACTAAATAGAGCAGGCACTGCCCTTGGGCAATACCAAAATTTTCGGCGATTCCTCGAACCAAAGACACGCTCGCGCCCCACATAATGGGCGCAAAAAGACCAATAAGCGTAGCACCGACAGGAGAGCGAAATGAGATCATAGATCACCGAAATAAGAATAAGTATCTTAAAATAAATTTTCGAATATTTACTCTAGAAAAACAAGAGCCGCTCAAGGCATTTTTGAGTGGCTCAAGTGGTTTTGCTAATTGTGATGTTAACTAGTCGTAAAGGTCTTTATAGAAACCGCCGTAAAACCATCGATCACTCGAGGGTAATTCACGTGGAAGGACATAAAGATTGGATCAGATAAGTTTGTTTGTAGCTTGTGATTACGAAGGTAGATTCAATGCAGTTTGTGAGATGTTCTATTAAAATAAATATGTGTATAATACACACTGTTGAGTAACTAGGAGCCAACCATGGATAGTTCCACGGTTATCAACAAGCTTAAGGAAAATGGTTGGAGACATATTCGAACTAAAGGAGATCATTGGTATTTCAGGAAGGATGGGGTTCAAAGACCTACGTGTGTTCCTCATCCAAACAAAGACTTACCAATTGGAACTTTGAAAGCGATAGAGCGCCAAACAGGTATAAAACTTAAGTAATGTTGGTTGGACAGGAGATTTTGCATCTCCCGTCCAACTTCCCAAGTAGGAGAAACGCAATGAAATATCCAATTGCAATTGAAATTGGTGATGATAAGCACGCATACGGTGTCGTTGTACCTGATTTGCCTGGTTGTTTTTCCGCAGGTGATACTCTAGATGAAGCTTTCGAAAATGCAAAAGAGGCAATTTCGGGGTGGATTGAGCTTGAGATGGAGGAAGGACATGCTATCCCTCAACCATCATCTATAGGCGAAATTTCTAAACAAGAAGACTTCAAAGGATGGTTCTTTGGAGTGGTTGACGTTCAACCTGAAAGTCTTTCAGATAAAGCACAACGAGTGAATATTACCTTATCGGCTAGAGTTCTCAGACGTCTTGATTATTTGGCAAAGCAATCAGGGGATACCCGCTCAGGCTATATCACGAGACTGGTTATCAGTCACGGTTAAATGATTCGTGTTTTTGGTTTTGCTAACTTTGACACGAATTGATTACTTTGATTGAGACCTTCTAGGGTTGACTGTCATACGCAATTTAAGCCACCGTGAGTGCAAAAGATTAGTGCGCTTGCAGTGGCTTTTTCGCAACTATTTGCCGAGAGACTTAATGACGTGCCTCACCACTCCAAAACAAATCCACTCATCATTTTCATCGGGGGAAATGTCAGCGTAAAGTGGGGAGTGACTTTCGGGGTGTAAATACACTTGTCCTTTAGCATCCTTTAATAAGCGCTTCACGGTAAATTCATTGTTGACTTGCATGATCACAATGTCACCCACACGCTCTTCTCGGCTGCGATCGACCACCAATAAGTCACCTTCATCGATGCCGGCTTCAACCATGGATTCGCCTCGAGCTCGCAAAACAAAAGTGGATGCTTCATTGTCAATGAGCAATTCATTGAAGTCGATCCCTTTGTCTTTATATTGTTCGGCCGGAGACGGAAAGCCTGCTTGTACTGGAGAAAACCCCATGGGGACTGAGGCAGAACTTGTAATTTCAACCGGTACAAATTCGTTGCGATCGTACCCGTCAATCATTTCATTGTTGGCAACCGAAGGATTGGTTAAGAGACTTCTGAACCAATGATTGCCGCCTTGTTGTTTAAAGACTTCGTATTGCTCTGCGCTGACTCGAACCTGAATCTTAGCCTCCATGGTTTTCTCGCCTATGGGCTTGGCCCCGGCACCGATTCGAGCGCCACCGCGTCC
>CABSHY010000169.1 GCA_902477615.1 uncultured Sutterella sp. | reverse complement strand
CGCAAGCTTCTTACAAAGACAATCTTTTTCTTCATTTTTGTCGTGTTGGCAGCCGCAACCTTCGTGTTTTTCTTCGAAGTTCCACTCCGGCTGCAACGTAACATGGTCAATATCAAAACGATCTTTCACATTATGACGGATAGCATCCAAAATCAAAGGCCAACAACGATGCGACTCAATACGAACGTGAGCACAAATAGCTGAGTAACCCGGGCTCATGCTCCAGACATGCAAATCATGCACGCTCACCACACCATCAATGGCTAAAATCGCCTGACCGACATCTTCGTATTCCACGCCTTCCGGTACACCGTCTAAAAGAATCGGTGTTGCTTCTTTAAGCACTCCCCAAACGGCATGAATCAATAAGAGACTAATCAAAAGCGACAAAATCGGGTCAACGATACTGGGGCCACCCAAGTAAATCACCACACCGGAAGCTAAAGCCGCAACAGAACCCAATAAGTCACCCAAAACGTGAACCAATGCTGCACGTGTATTGACGTTTTTCTTATCGCGAGACAAGGACCAAGCAACTAGAACATTAACGACCAAACCGATGCTGGCAATGATCATTACGCTTCCGCCCGAGACTTCACTCGGATTGGCTAAACGTTCGATGGCTTCGTAGCAAATCCACCCAATAACAAGCAACATCGTCAAGGCATTAATAAACGCAGCCAAGACTTCAATACGCGCATGACCAAAAGAGTGGTGTTTATCAGCCCCTTCTCTGGCAATCCAATTAGCGACCAATGCAAATAAAAGACTGGCGGAGTCGGTTGCCATGTGACCCGCATCCCCAATCAAAGCCAAAGAATTACTCAGTAAGCCACCCACCAATTCAACGGCAGAAAAGCCCAACGTCAATACAACAGCAAAACCCAAAACACTGGTTTTAACTTGTTGGGCTGCGTGGTTACTGAGACTATCGCCTGTTCCATGACTTGAAAGTATTTTTTGTGTTTCTTTTAACATCTTCTTTCCTTTCATAGAAGCGAAAGTGTACTCGCTTCTCATCGTGCTGGCGAAGCAAAATTGTGTTACCGTTGATTCGGCCTAAGAGGTGCAATTGCTATAATGTTTGACAGTTTTAACGAGTGAGAAAATATCAATGTATTGTCTGAAATTCATTGGTATTGAGATTTTTGATGAGTGCAGTTTATTTTTTGATTCCCGGCTTGAGATTGCCCAATGGCAAACTCGCCGAGATGATGGACACGATTGATTTTTCTACGTTGCTTCATTTGGGCGAAGGCGCTGAAGAAGTGCTTGAGCAAACCCTCATTAAGCATCCCCTGCTTTCTGGTGCCACGCATCTTGTTTGGCTCTGGCAAGTCATTTGTAAATCCTCCGGTATTCCTGAAACCGCCGCTTTTGAATGGGAGGCCGATGGCGGCCCCACCATGAGTACGCAAACTTGGCGCTTATGGAGTACTCACGAAATTGAAGATAACGGTCAAATTGTTACTGCCACCCCTAAAAGAGATCTCAATGGTGAAGAACGTGACTCCCTGCACGATCAAGTTTTAGCATGCGTTCGTCAATTCGGTTTTCAGCTCCAACAATGGGAAGGTCGGTGGTACCTTACCCGTAAAGATGATTGGAATGTTGCCGTTCGTCCTTGGTACGCTCAAAATCATCAACCATTAACGCCTAATGCTTATGATGGCGAGGGCATTGAAGACTTTATCCAATTGCGTCAACAATTAGCGCACATTCTCAAAGAAAGTTCCGTTAATCAAAAGCGACGCGATAAGGGCGAAGACACGATTGATGGCTTTTGGCCCGATGGTGGCTCTCGTCGCCACCTCTTTAAAGCATCAACCTTGCGTGGCGTAATGAGTAACGACTCCTTTGTTTGGGGATGGGCTCAAAACGCAGGGCTACTCAATTTCAGAACAACGCCGGTTAAGAATGAATGGCCAGACTGCCCCGAAGGCGACTTATTAGCTGTGTTAGATGGCCTTTACGATGCCTATCGCGCTCAAGATTGGGAACGTTGGAAGAGTGAACTTCCGGGTGTCTTAAACCAATTGGAACATTTAACGAAGCTAGCTCAAAAACGACGTTGTCAAAAGCTTGTCATTATCGCAAGCGGTGCCCTTGACACGCATACCATCAGTGTAGATTTGGGCGTAACCAAAGGGTTACTTGCCCGATTCAAAAAGAAAAAGCCTTTAGACCTTAACACACTTTTGAGTGAGCAAGCATCATGACCCAATTTATTGTCCGTGATTATGCCTGCCCCATTGCTCAGAATTTGGTTGATGAGGGCTTTTCTCCCGCTCTGGCTCGCGTGCTTGCGGCCCGTGGCATCGAAACCTGTCAAGATTTAAAAGGTGATTGGAAAGGGATGTTACCTCCCAATACCTTAATGGGAACGAGTGCTGCTGCCGTCATATTGGCCGATGCAATTGAAACCCATAAGAAAATTATGGTTGTCGCCGACTTTGACTGTGATGGCGCAACGGCCTGTGCTGTAGCCGTTCGTGGTCTAAAGTCAATGGGCGCGAATGTAGATTATTTAGTACCCGATCGATTCGTTTATGGGTACGGTCTGACACCGGCCATCGTGGATTTAGCCAACAAAAAACGTCCTGATCTCATCATTACCGTTGATAACGGCATTGCCAGTATTGAAGGTGTAAAACGTGCTCGTGAATTGGGCATTGGTGTCATCATTACCGATCATCACTTGCCGGGGCAGGAGTTACCCGCCGCCGACTGCATCGTCAATCCCAATGCACCTCATTGCGACTTCCCGAGTAAAAATTTGGCTGGTGTCGGCGTCATGTTCTACGTTTTATTGGCGCTTAGAGCCGAGATGAGAAACCGTGGACACTTTGACGCTCAGACGCAACCGCGTTTAGATAGACTAGTGGATCTAGTTGCCTTAGGAACCGTCGCTGACGTTGTCAAATTGGACCACAACAATCGGATTTTCGTGCAACAAGGTTTGGCCAAAATTCGTACAGGCAGAACCCATCCCGGGATTAAGGCCTTATTTGAAGTGGCGGGGCGCTCAAGCGTTTGTGCCAAAGTTAAAGATTTTGGCTTCGTGATTGCACCACGCATTAATGCCGCCGGTCGCCTTGATTTGATGACTGCGGGTATTGAATGCTTAATTAGTGACGACGAAAAAGTGGCGCACGAGCGTCGCCATGATCTGTGTGGCATTCTTCCTGCTCTACCTGGCTATCAGGCACAAGTTCGAACCGCTGTTGCTGTTCACCATCGCCTTCGGCATGCTGCTCACCAACCTGCCCGGTGCGAACCTGTACCATACCGAGCTTTTCGCCGACGGACATGTCCACTGGGATATTTTCGTGGCTAACGCCGGACTGCTCGACTACCTCTACCTGGGTGTGAAACTGGGTATCTACCCCTGCCTGATCTTCGTCGGCGTGGGGGCGATGACCGATTTCGGCCCGCTGATCGCCAACCCGGAGGGCTTCCTGC
>CABSHY010000168.1 GCA_902477615.1 uncultured Sutterella sp. | reverse complement strand
AATGAAAAACTTGAGAAAGCGGAACAACCAACCAATTCGTCCCCGCCCAAGCCAAGCGAGCAATCGGATCAAAAATCGATAAACGTTGATAAAAAACGTAGACACGAAGAAGCATCAAACAACCGATGAAGGTCGTGATGATGTTAAAAAGAAAAGCGATAAATTGAATCACGATAATTTCTACTCAGTTTCGTTGTGATGCCAGTATTGTAGCTGACCGTTTAGGAATGCGTCATCCAGGGTTTTACGCATGGAAAAATAGGGCCCGGGATCGGTTTTTCGCCCCGGGGCAATATCGCTGTGACCTGTAATAAAACGCACTGTCGGATATCGATGAATAATGGCCACCAAAAGCGACTGCAAGGCATCGTACTGAATGGGCTCAAAAGGTACAAAGTCGCTTCCTTCCATCTCAATACCGATAGAAAAATCATTACAACGCTCATGCCCCATGAAATTGGACTTTCCTGCGTGCCATGCACGCTTTTCCGTCTCCACAAATTGCCAAATCTCACCCTTACGATCAATGAAAAAGTGAGAGGAAACTTCCAGTCCCTTGAGGGATTCGAACGTAGGGTGAGCGGACGTATCAATCGTTGCATCAAAAAGCGCCTGTACATACCCCGTACCGAACTCACCTGCCGGCAAAGAAATGTTATGAATGACAACGAGTGAAAGGGGAAGCTCTCCCATTCTTTCATCAAAATGAGGACTCTTGTGCCAATGCACATTAACCCCTAAAAGGCGACCTTGGGAATTAATTTGAAGTGCCCGCATTTTTCTTTGCTTTCTCCAAGCATGCCTTAGAGCAGTAACTCACACCGTTGTTCCACTCCCCATCAACCTCAGCAAAATGCACTCCGCAAATGGGGCATTGAATCATTTTCTTTGATTGACGCTCGGTTACCTTTTTGCGATCAATGATCTCGCGTTTACGCTTACTCCAAAGAGCAAACACAACGACAATCAACAGGATGAAAAATAAAATTTTTCCAAACATGCGCTCTTCACTCTAGACGAAAGAAAAGATGGTGACGACTTGTGCACAAACGCCAACCCAAAATAAAAGTGCTGTGCTTGCACGCTCCCAGGACAAAAACTTTCGAGCCAATACCAAAAGACCGAAAGTGACCCAAGCCACAAATGTCATAAGACTCTTTTTATCTCCTGCAATGAGCATATCAAAATAGCCGTTGATCGACATAACGCCGGTAATGAGCGTCAGAGTCAAAAAGATAAATGCAGCATTTAGAAAGCGTTGGAATAGATCGCTTGCCGAACGTGTTTTTATTATTTCCACAGCTGACATAAAAGAAAAACTGTAGGCCACTACGCCCAAAGCCAAATGAATTTTCGTGGCCGGCGTGGGGTTTATCATCGGAGCGACAGTTGAAGGTAAAACCATAGGGGCCCAAACACCGAAAGCTGCGACTATCAAGACAAGCGCCAACAGAGAGCTTCCCTGACCATAGATAGAGCCAAACAACAAAACTAAAACACTGATAAAACAGATGGCAGAAATGATTGATCCCATTGCCAATGCCAAGGTGTGTGAGGCCACAAAAATCCCGGATTGTAGAACCCAAAAATGCGCAATCACCCCCAAAGCGGTTACACCCAAAACCCAAAAGGGTGTCTCAACACTCTTCTTTTTTACATTGAAGAGAATTTTTACAGCACAAAACAGATAAAAAATCGTTGTAAAACCGTAAAATAGTAAGTTTGAATCCATTTGCAAAACTCGCCCAATCTAAGAAAAAAGGTTGACGATATTGATCAGCCCATTGTAAGGCAAGCTTTTTGCATATGTTTGAATCTTTTGAACACTTTTTCAATTTAGAACACTTATGCTCAACGACCTTAGCCAACGCCTCTCCCGTGTCATTAAAACCATGCGCGGTCAGGCTCGTTTGACCGAAGAAAATACCAAAGAAATGTTGCGAGAAGTGCGCATTGCACTTCTTGAAGCTGACGTTGCTTTGCCCGTGGTGCGTGAACTCATTGCTCGCATCAAAGCCAAGGCCATGAACGAGGAAGTCATCGGTAACCTCAACCCCGGTCAAGCCTTGGTCGGTATCGTTCAAAAAGAACTTACGGACATTATCGGTGGCAGTCTCTCTGAAGAAGAAAAGTCGCTTAACTTAGCCACACAACCCCCGGCTGTAATTTTGTTATCCGGTTTACAAGGTGCCGGTAAAACGACCTCAGCCGGTAAGCTTGCCAATTACTTGGTTAATGAATTAAAGAAGAAAGTTTTAACGGTTTCGACTGACGTCTACCGACCGGCAGCTGCAGAACAATTAAAGGTTATCACTGAACAAGCGCATGCGGATTACTTTGAAATGAATCCGAATGCCAAGCCTTTGGCCATTGCTCAAGATGCTTTACAACACGCTAAACGTTATTTCTACGATGTGTTGATCGTTGACACGGCCGGTCGCTTGTCCATTGATGAAGCCATGATGAATGAAGTGGCAGAAATTCATCAAAGCATCAAACCGTCTGAAACGTTGTTTGTGGCCGATGCCATGCTCGGTCAAACGGCACTTGAAGCTGCCAAAGCCTTCCATGAACGCCTCGCTCTTACCGGCGTGGTGCTCACGAAGCTTGACGGTGACTCCCGTGGCGGTGCTGCACTTTCTGTGGCCTACACGATTGGCAAACCGATTAAGTTTGTGGGTGTCTCAGAAAAAATTGATGGTTTAGAGCCCTTTAATGCCGATGGGATGGCCAGCCGCATTCTCGGCATGGGTGACATTGTTGCCTTGGTGAAGGATGTTCAAAAAGCCATTGACGTCGAACAAACGCAAAAATTGGCCGCCAAGATTAAGTCTGGCGACAAATTTGACCTCAATGACTTTAAGGATCAATTGTCCCAAATGCGCAATATGGGCAGTTTCTCCAGCATGCTAGAAAAGCTTCCGGCTCAATTTGCCGATGCGGCCAGCAAGCTCAATGACGAAGATGCCCATAAAGCATTGGCTCGTACCGAAGGTGTTATCAACTCCATGACGCCTTTCGAGCGTTCTCACCCCGACATCATTAAAGCTTCTCGTAAGCGTCGTATCGCCGCGGGTGCAGGTGTCCCTGTGCAAGAAGTCAACAAGATCCTCAAACAATTTGAACAAACCCAATCCATGATGAAAGCCATGAAAAAGGGCGGTCTTAGCAAGATGATGCGTGCCTTGGGCGGTCTCGGTCGCATGGGCGGCGGTGGCTTTGGCGGTATGGGTGGCTTCGGCGGCTTTGGCCGTTAAGGATTATTGTGAGCGACTTCGTTCGAATTTTAGGCATTGACCCCGGACTCAATCACACGGGCTTTGGGGTCATTGACGTTTATGGCAGTGATATTCGATTTGTCACCGCCGGTGTTGTTCATGTACCTAAAGGCGAACTATTTGAGCGTCTTCATTGCATTTACGAAAACGTTTTAGAAATCGCCACAGATAACCAACCCACGTTTGCGGCTTGCGAAAAAGTTTTCGTCAATA
>CABSHY010000167.1 GCA_902477615.1 uncultured Sutterella sp. | reverse complement strand
AGACTATGCCTTGATTGATACGGCCGGTTTGCGTCGTAAGGGCAAGGTCTTTGAAGCCATTGAAAAGTTCTCAGTTGTCAAGACCTTACAAGCCATTGCCGATGCCAACGTTGTGGTGTTGGTATTAGATGCTAGCGAAGGCGTTGCCGAACACGATGCTCATATCGCAGGCTATGTGCTTGAGAGCGGTCGTGCATTGGTGGTTGCCATCAATAAGTGGGAAGTGTTGGATAGCTATCAACGCAGCCGTATCGATGAAGAAATCGACCACAAGTTGCATTTCTTGAATTGGGCTCGTCACATTCACATTTCTGCATTAAAGCGTAACGGTTTGAATCACTTGATGAAAGCTGTGAGCGACGCTCACGCTGCAGCCTTCTCTAAGCTTTCAACGCCGAAATTGACGCGTGCATTGATTGAAGCGGTTCAACGTCAATCGCCCCCGCGTGTGAAGGGTGTCCGTCCGAAGTTGCGTTATGCTCACCAAGGCGGTCAAAATCCTCCCGTGGTTGTGATTCACGGCAATAGCCTTCAAGCTGTGCCTGATAGCTACAAGCGTTACCTCGAAGGGTGGTTTAGAGATCAATTCAATTTAGCCGGTACGCCGTTGCGAATTGAATTTAAGATCAATAAAAACCCATACGTGGATAAAAAAGAATAAAATTAACCTTATATGTCGGCGAACGGTTTGTCGGCACAAACAAGAAGGCGTTACGAGACGCCCGGAGAATAAAAATGACGAATAAAGGCCAACTCTTACAAGATCCGTTCCTTAATATTTTGCGCAAGGAACACATTCCGGTCTCGATTTATTTGGTCAATGGCATTAAGTTGCAAGGCCAAGTGGAATCTTTCGACCAATACGTTGTGTTACTTCGCAACACGGTTACGCAAATGGTTTATAAGCACGCCATCAGCACGGTGGTGCCGACCAAGGCCGTGAATATGCCGGCAATGGGCCAAGACGAATAATCTTTGCCGTGGTTTATCTTCAAAGGAGCGCTTCGGCGCTCTTTTGTTTGTAGTGGTTAACGACATTCATGACTGTTTTTCAAATTGATTCGGCTCGAGAAGAGTCCCCCAGAGCGTATTTGGTCTGTATTTCAACGTCTCGTGTGACGTTGCCTGATGCCCCGGAAGAGCTCACCGAGCTTGCTCGAAGCGATGCACTCGAACCCGTAGGGATGATGCTGGCTAAGCGAGATAAACCCGATCCTGCCACCTATTTGGGCAGTGGCAAGATTGAGGAGTTGGCCTTCGAAGTCGAAGAATCTAACGCCGGTGTCGTGGTTTTTGACGTGGCGTTAACGGCCGCTCAGCAACGTAACATTGAACGCGTTGTGAAAGTGGCCGTGCTTGATCGTACGCAATTGATTTTGGAAATCTTCCAACGTCGCGCTAAAAGCCGAGAAGGTCGCCTTCAAGTCGAGTTGGCCCGATTGGAACACCTTTCAACGCGCTTGGTTCGCGGTTGGACCCACTTGGAGCGTCAACGCGGGGGCTTGAGTAAAACTGGGGGCCCTGGCGAAAAACAAATTGAATTAGACCGCCGAATGATTGGCGTTCGCGTCAAGCAATTAAAGGAACAGTTAAAGAAGTTAACGCGTCAACGCGATACACAACGAAAAAGTCGCAGTCGCGGCGATGTGGTGTCGCTTTCCACTGTGGGTTACACCAACGCAGGGAAGTCCACGTTATTTAATGCGTTAACGAAATCTGAAATTTATGCCGCTGACCAACTCTTTGCCACGTTGGATACGACCGCTCGTCGTTGTTACGTGGGCGAAGGTGAAAGTGTGGTCTTAAGCGATACGGTGGGCTTTATTAGAGGTCTTCCTCACCAATTGGTTGAAGCCTTTAAGTCAACGCTGGATGAAACGGTACACGCCGATATTTTGTTGCACGTGGTTGACGCTTCAAGCGCTGCCAAAGACGATCAAATCGTTGAAGTGAATAAGGTATTGGAAGAAATCGAAGCGCATGAGATTCCGACCATTATGGTGCTCAATAAGATTGACCAAACGGACTTGGAACCGGAAATCTTGCGTGATGCCAATGGAGACATTGTGGCTGTTCGTATTTCGGCCTTAAAGGGAACGGGTTTGGATTTGTTGCGCTCGGCTATTTTGGAGAAATCTCGCCAAATTCGTGAGCAAAATAAGAGCTTGCCCCGTGAGTTGGAGTCGTGGGAAAAGGAAGCGGAGGCTGAAGATGAAGATGAATACGCTCTCTAAGGCCAGCCTTTTAGCTTTGGGTTTGAGTGCCACTTTTGCCGTCAATGCTCAAACCGTGCGTATTGGTTTATTGCCTGCTGCAGACTCGATTGTTTTGTATGTGGCACAAGAGGAAAGGCTTTTTAAGGATGAAGGGCTTGATGTTGAGCTCATCCCTTTTAAGTCTGCGTTGGAAGTGCGTGCTGCGATGGCTGCAGGTAAGATCGATGGCCACTTTGCCGATCTGATGAATGTTGTCATGCAAAACGAGCAGGGTATGAAACAAGCCGTAATCTTAACGACAACGCATACGAGTCCTAAACAGCGCTCGTTTGGGTTTGTAGTGTCGCCCAAAGACGCCAAGACGATTACGAAGCTCGCTGACCTTAAAAATACGCCTAGTGCCATGAGTTCGGCCACGATCATCGATTATCTTTTAGATCGCATGAAAGAGACGGAAAAGTTGCCGACAAGGGCTATTAAGAATTTGGAAGTCAAGCAAATTCCGATTCGCTTACAGATGCTTCAAAGCGGTCAGGTGGCTACAGCCATGTTGCCCGAACCTTTGGTCTCTGTCGTTGAAGCTAAGGGTGGTCGCGTGATTTGGGATGACTCGATGATCAATGAAGCCTTGGCGGTTGTCGCACTTCGTGATTCTCACTTAGATAAAAAGACGGTTGATGGGTTTAGAAAAGCCGTCGCTAAAGCCGCAGCTCGCATTGACAAGGATCCGTCTCACTACCGCACCGAAATGGTTAAAAAACGCCTTTTACCGCCTGCGGTAGCGCAATCTTATAAGATGGTTTCCTTCTCCGTTCATCAAACGGCTGACGGTTTGCCTCCCTTACCCACCAAAGCCGAAGTCGAGCGCGTCGGTCAATGGATGATCACTAAGGGCATGATTAAAGCAGGTCCTGCTTACGAAGCCATTATTGTCAAATAGGATAGCGCATGAGCGATCAATCTCAAGGTTTAACCCTGCACTGCGAAAACCTGACGGTTGGTTATGACCGTGAGGTTGTGATTGATCGTTTATCTTTTGCGTTACCCGCCAAGGCTTCTTTGGCCATTGTCGGGGAGTCAGGGTGTGGAAAATCCACACTATTGTCTGCTTTGGCGGGGTTACGTGCGGTAAAAGAGGGAGAAATTCGCTGGGAGCGAAATGCTGAAGTGACACCTTTTGAGGTCATTCGCTCCAGTTTCGTTTGGCAGAATTTAGGGCTTTTTCCTTGGATGAAGGTGGTTGACAACCTAAACTGGAGCGAATGACCTCAAAAGG
>CABSHY010000166.1 GCA_902477615.1 uncultured Sutterella sp. | reverse complement strand
GGGGTTGCACCGTTTTCCTCAGGTCAGGGGCTCTTGAGTTCCGGTCGTAATGTGCGCGGCGTTTTGTTGCGCGGTATCGATCCGCAACGCGAACCCATGGTGAGCGACATTGATAAGCAAATGTTGGTGAGCTCTCTTTCTGAACTTAAAGAAGGGGAATACAACATTGTTTTGGGGCAAGACTTGGCTCGGCTCTTGGGCGTTCGTGTGGGCGACAAAGTTAACGTTATTATTCCTCAAGGACGAGCAACGCCAGCTGGGATTGTGCCTCGCATGCGTGCGTTTACATTGACGGGAGTGTTCTCTTCCGGTCACTATGAATACGACAGTTCCATGGCCGTTATCAATATCAACGATTGCCAAACATTGATGCGTCGCAATGGCCCTGACGGTTTACGCATTCGAGTCGATGAAATGAATGATGCACCTCGTATTGCCTTTGAGTTACTTTCGTCACTTAAAGGAGACTATGCCGTCACCGACTGGTCGCGCCAAAACCGCACGTGGTTTGCTGCTGTACAAGTTGAAAAGCGCATGATGACGATCATTCTCTTTTTGATCGTTTTAGTGGGGGCCTTTGGTTTGGTCTCCAGTATGGTGATGACGGTGACAGAGAAACAATCTGACATTGCCATCATGAGAACATTGGGTGCCTCACCCTCGTCCATCATGACGATCTTTATGATTCAAGGCGCGATTGTGGGCGTTGTCGGTGTGGCCTGCGGTGTGATTTTCGGTCTTGGGTTGGCATGCAATTTGGACGTGATTGTTCCTGCAATTGAATCGATTTTCGGTATCCAATTCTTGCCTAAAGAAGTGTATTTCATCAGTACGCTTCCGTCGGATCCTCGTATGAGTGACATTATTCCGATTGCATCCTTCTCTTTAATTTTGAGTTTGTTGGCCACGATTTATCCGAGCTGGCGAGCTGCTCGCACGAAACCGGCGGAGGCTTTGCGCTATGAGTAATACTTCACAAACGGTTTTGTCTGCTAAGCATATTCGTAAGGCTTATCGTGACGGCGAAATTTCCGTTGATGTTTTAAAGGACATCAATTTGGAAGTTATGGCAGGTGAAATGGTGGCAATCGTCGGTGCGTCAGGCTCCGGTAAATCCACCCTTTTACATGTATTGGGCGGCCTTGACAGCATTGATGACGGAGAAGTTGAGGTGGCCGGTCTTTCTGTTCATACGTTAGATGAAGCCGGTCGCGGTCAATTGCGAAATGAAAAGTTGGGTTTTATCTATCAGTTTCATCATCTTTTGCCGGAATTTACGGCTGAAGAGAATGTGGCCATGCCTTTGATGATTGCCCGTTGCAATCCCAAGGAAGCCATTGAAAAAGCGCGTGATGTTTTGTCTGCTTTGGAGCTCTCTCATCGTTTTGATCACCGTCCCTCTCAAATGTCGGGTGGGGAACGTCAACGCTGTGCTATTGCTCGAGCCATGGTGACGCAACCGGCCTGTATTTTGGCAGACGAACCCACGGGGAATTTGGATCGCTCAACAGCGGACGCAGTCTTTGCAAACTTCGCTCAATTGGCAAAACAAAACGGCACGGCTTGCGTGATTGTGACGCACGACTTGGAGCTTGCAGCTCGGTGCGATCGAGTGGTCACGCTTAAAGACGGTGTATTGGTGTAAGGCTTAATGATGCTCATCGACACTCACTCCCATTTTGGCCTCGTGGATACGGGCGATGACATGAATGTGTTGTTAGAGCGTGCCTGTGCCTCGGGTGTGGTGTGTGGCATTATCACCACGGGAAGTGTGGGGGATTTCGAAAAAGTTCGTGAGATCGCCCACGCAATCGGTTGGGGCTATGCCGTTGGGATTCATCCGCTTTTTATCCATGAAGCCAAAGACGAAGATCTTGAGACTTTATCGTTATTTTTAGAGCTTCATCAAAACGATCCACACTTGGTCGCTGTCGGCGAAATCGGACTTGATCGTTACATGGAAGAACCCGATAACGATCGACAAGAACGTTTTTTTAAAGCTCAACTGCAATTGGCACAAAAATATCATTTGCCCGTTTCGGTGCATTCTCGTCGGGCATTATTTAGAGTTGTTGATATCCTCAAAGACTTTCCTGATGTTAAGGTGGCTCTTCATGCGTTTGCGGGTTCTTTAGATGAAGCAAAGAATTTAGCGAAGCTCGGCTACAAGATGGGGTTTGGCGGGGCGCTGACTTACGTGGGAAGTAAACGAGTTCGTCAGGCAGCCACGCAATTGCCCGTTGAAAGCTTGCTTTTAGAAACGGATACACCGGATATGCCACCCGCATTTAATGCCAAGGGGATCTCAGAGCCTTCTTACCTCGTTCAATATCTTCAAGAGTTGGCGATCGTGCGTCAAGACGATCGAGAAGCGTTAGAGCATCAAATTTTCCAAAATACACTGGATCTCTTTCCGAAACTACAGATCCTACTTAATGGTTAATTCTCAAATTTTGTTTCAATTCTGAATTCTTTTGAAACACTTGAATTTGTTAACCAATCGGGACTTTCCCTAGATTTCTCAAAATTCTGATACTAGTCAAAACTACCTAGACAACTTTGCGTTTATAGTGACATTCGTGATCAAAAAATCACGGTCAATTTTTTTAATTGAGGTCACTATGAATCGCACCTTTAAAACTGTTTGGAATGACGTTCGTCGTTGTTTCGTTGTGACGAACGAAGTTCAAAAATCTCACGTTAAGAGTTCTAAGAAAGCTGCCGTTGTCGCTGTTGTCGCCACGGCTCTTTTTTCGTCGGTAGCAGCCGCAGCTGCTTACGTTGAACCCGGCAAAGTCGGCAACATCTCTTCGTGGGAAACGCCCGAATACTATAAAGACCACGGCATGGAGTTGATCAATGCCTCAACGGCTTATGCTGAAGGTTATACGGGTAAGGGTGTGACCATTGGTATCAATGACTCCGGTATTCTCTTGTCGCATCCGGAGTTGGCAGGTAACCGCATTCGCGCTGTGACGGCTAAGGGTGTTTATTCCAAGGACGGTACACGTTATCCCTTTGCCTACATGGGTCAAACCGGTGAAGCCAAGAACCGCTTCGGTGGTTATAAGAAGGGAGAAAAGTTCTCCATCCCCGGTCACTTTGTTTTAGGCCATAGCGACTCGCACGGTACGCACGTCACGGGCGTGGCAGCCGGTAACCGTAACGGTCAAGAGTCTCACGGTGTGGCATGGGCCGCCAAGGTGGTGGCAAGCAGCACGGGTGGCACTGACAACATGAACTACGGCCCCTTCCAAGACTACGGTTACTTCTTGGCCGCTTGGGAAGCTGTTGCCAAGAGCGGCACGAAAGTGATCAATAACTCTTGGGGTACGAACGTTCGTATTGTTGATAAGAGTCACCACTTTGACGTGGGCCAAATCGGTACCTACGGTGAAGAAGTCGCAGACAATGATGAACGTACGGACTACGATACGACGAATTCTGTCTCTGAATACTTCCTCTTTAAAGAAGATGCAAAGGCCAACGGTGGCAAAAA
>CABSHY010000165.1 GCA_902477615.1 uncultured Sutterella sp. | reverse complement strand
AGCAGAAATCTTGATTGTCTGTGTACCTTCAACCTTACTTGGCGTAGTGGTAGCAGGGATTTGTTCTTTAGGTGTCGGGAAAAATTTGGCTGACGATCCCGAGTATTTAGCTCGATTAAAAGCGGGTTTGATTCCTAAACCTCAACCGATCTCGAATCGTCCGCCTTTATCGAAAAGCGCGAAGATTTCTGCCTGTATCTTCCTTTTGGGGGTGGGATGCACCATCCTCGCTGGTTTCGTTCCGAGTATTCGTACACTGCCAGGTGCCACTTCACCCTTGGGGATGGCGACCGTTTTGGAAATCTTTATGTTGGTAGTAGCCGCTGCCATTTTGGTTTTCTGTAAGCCTAACGTTGCGACGATTGTGTCGACGCCTACGATGCGAGCAGGGATTGTCGCCTTGATCGGTATCTTTGGTTTGGCTTGGTTGGGCGACAGTTTTGTAGCTGCTCACAAGCAAGTGATTTTGGATAGCTCTGGCAGTCTCGTTCAAGACCGTCCATGGGCCTTTGCCTTTGTTTTATTTGCGGTCTCTGTATTGCTTTACTCTCAGGCGGCAACCGCTCGAGCTGTGATGCCAATTGGTATTGCCATGGGGTTAGGGCCTGCGACTTTAATTGGGATGTTCCCTGCCGTTAACGGCTACTTCTTTATTCCGACCTATGGCTCGTTGGTGGCTGCCATCTCTTTTGACTTGTCTGGAACGACCCGTATTGGTAAATACGTACTTAACCATTCGTTTATGATGCCGGGTTTGGTCTCCACCATTGTGGCCGTCACCACGGGTCTTGCCATTGGCAACTTCCTTTAATCATTGACTATCTTTTGTAGGCAGGCTGTTAACCTCGAAGGTTCCAGTCTGCTTTGTCATTTTGCAGTGCGGCTTGTCTAAAAAGGAAGGTAATGCAACAGGTGAGCAAAATCCCCACCGTGCAATTCAGGCTAAAGCACTTTGTGAAAGGTGCGTCAATTAAACCAATGATCCCAAAGCTTGCTAGCGTTGCTACAGCTGAGAAAAAGAGCAAAATCGTGTTTTTAGCACCATAGTGACGGTTGGTTTGATAGGCCAATGAGATTGACATACCAACGCCGTAAACGACAATGAGTGCGACGGCGCTGATGAGCGAGAATGGGATCTTAAACCAACTTAAAATGGCAATCATGCCTAGCGATCCGCCCAATGGTGGAAAGACAATTCGCCAGCTATCTAACCCGTAGTGAAAGAGACTTAATGTGATGGAGGTCACAACGAGCAAGAGGTAGATACCGGTGATAAAGAAACGGCTGTCATTTAAAGCAAGGTTTTGCGTTTCAATCGTATCGATAAAAATCACACCGCTCAATGCATCGCCCAAAGCCTTTAGTTGTGGAATCATGGGCTCAGAAATACCGGCAACTTGAACGATTGAGCTATAACGCCCATGATGTTCTCCTAACCAGAGATGACGCACAGGGTCAGAAGAATTCGACTGATACCATTGATCAAAATTAATGGGCGGTTGTGTGTTCATATTGGGTTTAATGTCGTAGCCCAAAATATCATTCAAAGGCTTTTGGATACGATAAAAAAGTTCTTCACGGATCTTTTTTACCTGATCGGCTCGCTCGTTCGAAGGTAACCATTTCGAGACGCACGTGGTTGTCATATTGCTAAAACGTCGTTGAACAAAGCCCATTCGCAGAGCTTCTTCATTCATGAGGGTTTCTTGAACGGAACCAGAACTCACCATGAAAAAGCGTTGAGAGCTGGGAAGCATTAGCATTTGTTCGACTCGAGCATTGTCCAATTGCAATGACAAAGGGATTTCAGTGGGTTGAGTGCGAGCCTGATCTGCTTCAAGAAGATAAAAACCGGTTGAGATCACAAAGAATGTGATCATCGTATAGCCCAAGACATCAATAGGCGTTTTTTGCCAACGCTTTAATGACAAGCGAGGCCAGTATCGACCAATATGGTCAATGCGCTCATTTCTAAAACTTTGTTGGTCGCTGGCAATTCGGCTCAAGGGGTAGCAAACAATAAGTGTAATGTGACAAGAAATCACTGCAGCAATCATGAAAACTGAAAACTCTTGCCATACAGGAATGGGAACAAACCAAAGAACGCCAAAGGAGATGCACTCAATGAGAGTGATCCAACATAAGACCGGAAGCGCCATTTCAAGGCATTTCTGAGCACAGACTGTGGGGTGACGGTGATGAATGAACGAAACGTAGGCAACGTTCATAAAGCAGATACCGACAAAACTTACCCCAAGCGTCAAAGTCCACAGGGAGAACTCTTTAAAAAAGACAATGGAGGCGCAACCCGCTCCGATAAGACCGACAACGGTACATAAAAGCATCAGCACCGGCAATACATTGGATTTTGTCCAACGCTGAGCTAAAAAGCCGAAAAAGATCAGCAGGATAATCAAGACGGCAAGCAAGTCGTGAATGTTTTGAGTAGCAATGACTGCGTTTGTATAGGGTTGCCCCCGCACAAGTACTTGTGCTTCGGGATTAATCTCTTTGACAATTTCTCGCAAGTCTTCTACCGAACGGATAAAAGCTAAGGGATTAACGCCTTTTAGGTCGTTCGGGGCTTGAGAAAAGGATATGGCCCAAACGTAGTTATCGGCATAAAGTTTAAGCGTTTCACCGGTAGTCAAAATCGTGCTTTTAGGGATGCGCTTTTGTACCCATCGGGCAAAAAAGCCCAAGGGATCATCCACCTTGCCAAGGTGGATGATCCCTTGGGCTTTTGTACCCATCGGGCAAAAAAGCCCAAGGGATCATCCACCTTGGCAAGGTAGCCGTCGTTGCCTACCGTTGTTAAGCTCGCAACCCCTTTGGCAAGCAACTCTTCATCGGTGGTATTAACGGCGTCCAATTGGTCTCGCATTGACATGAGACTTTTGCTGATGCTGCGGTAATAAGACAAAGAGTCGTTAATGTCGAGTGCCTCCCATTGGAGGCTCTCAAGTGGTTCGGGAGGTGACCATTTGGCGTTGATACGTGCGACATAGGATTCAAAGTCTTGCGCATGAGAGACAGGAAAGCCCACCATGAAAATGGTGCGATAGTCATGCAAATAAGACAAACGATCGGTGGCTTGGGCAACGACATCTTCATAAACCACTCGGGGTTCGGTGGCCGTGAGATCGTGGTGGATGCCGTTGACACTCAAGAAGCGGATTTGGAAAAGCGTGGCGAGCAAAACGAGGAGTAACCAAAAGCCCGCAAGAACCTTCCAGGAGATAGAGACACTTTTACGGTTTATCAAGCTCGGCCTCCTCGAGACTTGTGCTCTTGTCGCTATAGGTGACATTTTCAAGCTCTAAAAGCGTGATGTCGCCCGAAAAGTGTTCCACCGTAATTTCTTCAGCAAAACTGTTACCTCGAACGGTCATGCGTTTAATCAGAAGATTGGTCACGCTCGAGTTCGGATAGAGAACAAACTCCCAACCGGTGCTATCGAATTTGGAGAGCACCTGAAAGTCCAAAGACAAAACATCAAGGTTGCC
>CABSHY010000164.1 GCA_902477615.1 uncultured Sutterella sp. | reverse complement strand
AAGCGTTTGCAAATGTTCCTTACCGTCATCAATTTCGGCTTGTGCGAATTCGGCCATGTCCGGATCGTCAAGCATTTCGATGGCTGTTTCAATATCACTTTCCGTCGTTTCGTACTCTTTCATTTTCAAAACGACAGGTTCAATTTCCGCACGCTCGCGAGACAAGTCGCGGAAGCGATTCATGTCATTGGCGGCGTCGGGAGCAGCCAACATGGCATCGATTTCTTCTAATCGACGGCCAAGGCGGCTTAATTTGGCTCTCATGGACTCTTTCACAGGTGTTTCCTAACGATTGAAATTTCAAATAAAAATATAAATCGGGCTTGATGTTACTTGAGCTTAAGACGTGACGCAAATTTTTTCTAAGGAAAGTGCGGTGAGGGCTGAGAAAGGGAGGAAAATTTCTTAAAATTTAAGGAGATTCATCTCAATCGTTTTCCCCATGGGCCAACAAAATAACCTTACGATTCCGACGAACGAAGAGCGTATTTTGGCTGCCGTTGAGCGAGCCAAACGCCACGTTGCCAGACAAGCCCTTTTGTCGGCAGGGACCACCTTTGTTCCGATTCCGGGCGTGGACATGCTTTTAGACGTGACGGTTCTTATCAAAATGATGGAACAAATCAATCAGGAGTTTGGCCTTACACCGAGTCAAATTGATCAATTGCCCACCGCACAAAAAGTCATGGTCTATGAAGCGATTAATTGGGTGGGTGTACTTTTGGCCGGCAAAGTCATCTCTGCCCCTTTAGCCACAACCGTTTTAAAAAGCGTGGGCGTCAAAATGTCATCAAAGCAAGCCGCCCGTTGGGTACCTTTAGTGGGGCAGGCCACAGCGGCCGCTTTGGGCTACGGTGCGTTGCGTTATCTGGGGGATAAACACATTGACGATTGCGTAAAAGTTGCCCGTCAGGTGATTTATTTTTTAGAGCACAAAAAAGATTGATTTAAATACCTTTTGACGCAAATCTTCACACCTTCTTAACGTTGGATTTGAATTAAAATTTCTTCTATAGCCTCCATATTGAAATGGTCGGGTATTTTCTTTGTGTTGTCCTTTCTCTAAAAGGACGACAGGTCTGAATTTGTCTTAGGAGATAGTCAATGGCAAAAGAACTTCCTGCTTTGAGTGAAGCGGTATTGGAACACGTTCAAAAAGTTGCTCAATTGCCAAAGGTGGTCCAAGCATTAGAAATCGCCAAGCGCGATGTGCAACGTGCTATGGATGAGCAAGTTGAATTGTGTGAAATCCCGTCGCCGACCTTTAAAGAAGAAAAGCGTGCTCGCAGTTTGATGCAACGCCTTGAAGCTTATGGTTTGACGGATGTGAAGATGGACGAAATCGGTAACGTCATCGGTGTGCGTAAGGGCACGATGGCCAATGGCCCGATTTTGGTCTTGGGCGCTCACATGGACTCCGTTTTCCCGGAAGGCACGGATGTGACGGTGAAAAAAGACGGCATTCGTTACTCTGCTCCTGGCATTGGTGATAACTGCTCCGGCTTGCGTTGCATTTTGCAAATCTTGCGCTGCTTTGAAGAAGCCAAGATCCAAACTCAAGGCGACATTTGGTTTGTCGGTACCGTGGGCGAAGAAGGTAACGGTGACATCCGCGGTTCTAAGCACTTGGTGAAGAACAACAAGATTGACGGCTTTATCGCTGTTGACTCCACAGACGTGGGTCGTGTGCTCTACGGCGCAACGGGTTCTCACCGTTGGCGCGTCTCGATCGATGGTTTGGGCGGTCATAGTTTTGCTGAATACGGCAAGACCCCGAGCGCCATTCACGCCATGGGTCGTGCATTGACGAAGTTCGCTGATTTGCGTCCTGCCAGTGATCCGAAGACCACGTGGACGGTGGGTACGATCAAGGGTGGTACGACCGTTAATACGATTTCTGCTCACTGCGAAGTCGAAATCGATATGCGCAGTTTCGACAATACGTGCTTGTTGAATTTAGAAGCCGAAATTTTGGCGAAATTTGATGAAGCCGTCGCTGAAGAAAACGCTTCTTGGAATATCGAAGATCCGGAACGTCTTTTGAAGGTGACGAAGACCGCAATCGGTGATCGTCCGGCAGGCACGCGCCCGCATGATTGCCCCGTGTTGCAATCGGCTCGTAGCGCTCAAAAGGTTTTGGGTATTGAATGCACGAACTACGCACGCTCTTCGACCGATGCCAACGCTCCGATGAGCACTAACATCCCGTCAACGTGCTTGTGCTCGGGCGGTCATGCTGAACACGCTCACAACGTCAAAGAATACTTTGAAATGATCGATACCCATTTGGGTCCCCAATTGATCGGTTTGACGGCTTTGGCTTTGGTGGGTGTTGATGGTGAAACGCCTGCTTTGTTGCCCAAGAAAGAGTACTAATTCTTAGTCACTTTTTCTGACTGATGATCCCGACATGCCATTTTTGGCTGTCGGGATTTTTTGTGGTAATCCAAATGGATGAACATCTGCGCTCTAAGCGCTTTACAATCAAAGGCATGAGTACAAATAATTCTTCCCTTTCTTATCATGAAAAACTCGCACAAGCCGATCACGAGGCACGGTTGACGCTTTGGGCGGCGTGCTTTGTGACGATTCTTTTTTGGCTGGCGATTTTTCTCACCCAAGACGCCTTAGTGGCGTGGTTTGGCATTCCTTTGTGGTTTTGGCTCTCGTGCATCGGGGGTTACCTTTTGTCGGTGATAGCTGTCATTGTTTTGGTGCGTTTTGGCTGCAAAAACTTTGACCTTCAAGATGTCAGTGATGGAGAGCGTCAATGAGTTCCATCACGATTTTCATTCCGATTATTCTTTTTCTTTTTGCGCTCGTCTTTTTATCTTTAAAGACGAAAACAAGTGGCGGTTCGGAGTTTTTAAAAAGCTACTTTTTAGGCGATCAAAACTTAAAAGGTTTTGTGTTGGCCATGACGTTGGTCGCAACCTATGGCTCGGTGAGTTCTTTTGTTTCTGGGCCCGGTGTGGCTTGGCGACATGGCCTCGGTTGGGTGGTCTTTGCTGCACCTCAAATCATTGCAGGCTTTTTGGTCTTAGGGGTGTTGGGTAAGAAAATGGCGCTTGTGAGTCGCCGAATTTCAGCCGTAACCGTTATTGAAATCGTTTTTTCTCGTTATCGTAGCCACAGTCTTGCGGTTTTGCTCTCCGTATTGCTGCTTGTCTTTTTCACCACTATGATGGTGGGGCAGTTTATCGGTGGGGCGCAGATTGTCTCGCAAGCAGCGGGCATTGACTACCAATGGGGGCTATTGATCTTTGGTCTCGTTGTGGTGCTCTATACCGCTTTCGGGGGCTTTAGAGCCGTGGTGATTACCGATACGCTTTGCGCCATTTTGATGCTGGTGGGGATGTTCACTTTGGCTCAAGGCTTATTGAGCGAAGCAGGTGGCTTAACCAACCTCATGACGACGATCGGTCAGTCGCCTGAAGGCGAGAAACTCCTCTCACCAACGAGCGCCGGTGCTCTACCTTTGTCGCTACTTTTCTCGGCTTGGATTTTGGTTGGGTTTGCAACGGTGGCGTTGC
>CABSHY010000163.1 GCA_902477615.1 uncultured Sutterella sp. | reverse complement strand
GAAATCGCCACGGGCTTTGGTCGCACAGGTAAAACGTTTGCCTGCGAATGGGCCGATGTTCAACCTGACATCATGTGTATCGGCAAGGGCCTGACGGGAGGGATGCTGACGCTGTCGGCTACATTAACATCAAGCGATGTAGCCCAAACCATTTCTCGCACCGACAGTGAAACGGGGGGTGCCTTTATGCATGGCCCCACTTTTATGGCCAATCCCTTAGCCTGTGCCACGGCGTGCGCCAGTCTTGATCTTTTCAATGAAATGCCCTGGAGAGAAAAGGTCGCCCATATTGAAAGCATTTTGAAGGAACGTTTGGAAGTTGTGCGCTCAGAAGCCGGGGTTAAGGATGTTCGTGTTTTGGGGGCGATTGGCGTTGTGGAACTCGACGGCGCGGTTAATACAAGAGCGCTCACGGCTTATTTTGTGGAGCACGGCGTTTGGGTACGTCCCTTTGGGCATCTCATTTATTTGATGCCGGCCTTTACGGTAACGGACGAGGAGTTAAAGACGCTTTGTGATGCGGTGGTTTCTGCCGTGAAAGCGCAGGTTTTTAAATGACCGCTTTTTTGCTCTACGTCGCACTTTTCCTACTTCTTGCCTTTTGGGATGCAAGAGAAGTTAAAACCGCATCGGGATTTTTCATCAATAGCCAACAATCGTCTCGCACACAGGTGAGCTTTTCTCTTATTGCTTCTTGTGTCGGTGGTTCTGCCACCATCGGGATGTGCGGTTTAGCCTATCAAGTCGGGATGCCCGCTTTTTGGTGGTTGGGGTCAGGTGCCATCGGGTTGGCGGTTCTGACGCTTTTCTTAGCTAAAAAAGTAAGAAACGGGGAAGCCCTTACGATGCCCGAGATGGTTAAGCGTGACCTGGGGGCACCCGCTCACAAAGCCATTACGCTTATGATCTTTATCGCGTGGATTGCGATTCTTGCCGCTCAATTTGTCGCGATGAGTCAGGTGATTGATCTCTTAACGGGATGGGGCACACAAAACGCTTTAATTGCAGGTGCTCTTTTCATTGCGACCTATACACTTTTGGGCGGTCAGACATCTGTCATGAAAAGTGATGTGCTGCAATTGATTGTGATGATCGTTGGGCTTTTGCTCTTACTTTTTTATGTAAGAAGTGATGTAAGCGTTGCTCTTGAAAGAACTGCCTTTGAATTTACTAATGATGCGTTCGGCCTTTCAAAAGTTACGTACTTTCTGCTTCTTTTGGGCGGCAGTTACGTGGTCTGTCCCATGCTTTTTTCTCGCGTTATGAGTGCGAAAAATGAAAAAGTCGCGGTGCAGTCAGGCTGGATTGCCGTGGTCGGCCTTTTCTTAATGACCGCTTTAATTGTCGTTATCGGTTTAGCTGCCCAAAGTGCACTGCCCACGGAGGTGGCTTCTGACAAGGTCTTAATGGAACTCGTTGGGATGTTGCCTCTTTGGGGCCAAACGCTTTTGCTCTTAGCCTTGATGAGTGCGATTTTGTCTTCTGCCGACTCGTGTTTAATCACGGCGGCAACGGTTTTAAGTAACGACTTATTCCATCGCCCCACAATCGGTTTTTCACGCCTTTGTATCGTAATCATTGGCGCGTTGGGTTTCATTTTGTCTTGTGGCGATAGAGGAATCTTAGGATTACTTTTGATGGCCAATAACATCTATGTTTGTGGTGTGGTGGCACCGGTTTTTGTGGCAATGGTCAGAGGCAAAACGCAAGACAGCCGTTGGGCCTTAGCTGCTGTTGTTGTGGGTGGCGCTTTAGGTTTGGTTTCTGAAGTGACTCAAGTGACCATGGTGAGTTATGCCGCCATTCTTTTGTCGATCGTTATTTCTATCATCGCCTTGAGACAAGGCAAACAAAATTAATTGTTAACACCAATGAAAATCGCCCGAAGCTTTTTTGGCAACGAGCGATTAACTTTTTAATGTTGTTTGACTTTGAGTTCTACCTCATCAAAGGTATTCATCATCGTCTCTGAGGGTTTAGACCCGAAGCGGCTCACAAGATAAATGGCAATTGCGCCAAAGATAAAGCCCGGCAAAATTTCATATAAACCAAAGAAAGCGAAGTGGTGCCAGACAACGACTGTCAAACCACCCGTGATCATGCCAGCTAAAGCGCCATTTCGGGTCATGCCCTTAAACCACAAACTCATTAAAACGACTGGGCCTAAAGAAGCGCCGAAACCAGCCCATGCGTAGCTCACAAGGCTTAAGACTTTGCTCGTGGGATCTTGAGCAATATAAATGGCAACCATGGCAACCGTTAACACCATAGCTCGACCAAAACACACTAATTCCCAACCCTTAGCGTTCGGACGGATAAAAGCACGATAGAGGTCTTCCGTTAAAGTGGAAGAACAAACCAACAATTGGCAAGAGAGCGTACTCATCACAGCAGACAAAATAGCAGACATCAAAAGGCCGCCAATCCACGGATTGAAAAGCACTTGCGCCAAAACGATGAAAACGCGTTCCGGGTTTTCAACGACGGCTCCGGCAACAGAGGCGTGTTGCGCAAAAAAGGCAGAGCCGAAAAAGCCCACGCAGACAGCGCCGCCCAAGCAAAAGACCATCCAAAGGATGGAAACGCGACGGGCGTTAGGCAAGACGTCCAAAGACTTTGCCGCCATAAAACGAACCAAGATATGAGGTTGACCAAAGTAGCCTAGGCCCCATGCCAAAAGGCTCAAGACACCAATGACGGTTTGACCGGTTGTGAGCGACAACATATTGGCATCAATGGCATTGACTTGGTTAAGTGCGACGTCCAGACCGCCCAAATCGATACAAACGGCAAAAGGCGTCACAATCAAAGCCAAGCACATCAAGGCCGCTTGAATCGTGTCTGTCCAACTCACCGCTAAAAAGCCACCGATAAACACGTAGAAAATCGTGGCAAATGCGCCCAACCAAAGGGCTGTTTCATAGTCCATTTGGAAGGTGTTTTCAAAAAGACGGGCGCCCGCGACCATGCCGCTTGCGGCATAAATCGTGAAAAAGAAAAGAATCAATAACGAAAAGCAAATGCTCAAGACTCGATTATGGTCTTCAAAGCGCTTGGTTAAGTAATCGGGGAGTGTGAGGGCGTTGTGGCAACGTTCGGTATAAAGACGCAAACGAGCTGCGACCCAACGCCAATTAAAGTAGGTACCGATGATTAAACCGATCGCAAGCCAGCTTTCAGAAATCCCGTGTAAGAAAACCGCTCCTGGTAACCCCATCAAAAGCCAACCGCTCATGTCGCTTGCGCCGACACTTAAGGCGGTCACAAGACTGCCGAAACGACGACCACCAAGGATGTAGTCGTTAAAATTCTTTGTGTATCGCCAGGCCATTAAACCAATGCCCAGCATCACTAGAAGGTAACCGCAGAAAGTGATGGCGGTGGGATTAAAGTTTGTCATCGAAAGCTTTCTTCTTTGTTTTCAAGGGAAAACTCCAATTATGACTGAACGAAAATTTTGGGTTCAGATTTTTTTGAACTTTGTGGGTAGTGTTGCGTAGTTCTTCGACTGCCGTAGGGGAAACATTGAGCTTTATTTTTAAATGACAGCCTTAGTGGCTGATTTGATAAATCATAA
>CABSHY010000162.1 GCA_902477615.1 uncultured Sutterella sp. | reverse complement strand
CTCCGACTCCTACGTCCCGAACGTAGTACTCTACCAGGCTGAGCTACACCCCGAATTATCCGTCATTGCTAGACATCTCTCTCAACAACGAAGGATAATAATTGTATCAGGGAATTTTTGAAAATGCAAGGAGAAATTGCATTTAATGCATTTTTGCCATTTTCTAATTCCACTTTTGCGCGTTTTTTACAACGATCAATGGCATTGGTACGACGGATAATGGCCGAAATTTGTTCAAAATCTCCGTGGCCATTGCGAATAGCATCTTCGATGAAGGCCTTTTCTTCAGGGGTCGTTTCTTCCAAGGCATAGATCACCGGCAACGTGACTTTACCTTCGGCAAAGTCTGCTCCAATTTGCTTACCACTTTGAGCAGGGTCTCCCGAGTAATCCAAAATGTCATCGGCAATTTGGAAAGCGTTACCCAAAGCCATGGTGTAATCCACCAGAGCTTTTTCTTGTTCGGGGGTAGCATTGGCGATGGCAGCGGCCATCTTGGCAGCGGCCGCAAAAAGAACAGAGGTTTTGCGCTCAATGACACGAAGGTAGCGTTCTTCATTAACGGAAGGGTCGTGTGCATTTTGCATTTGAATGACTTCGCCTTCGCTCAAAACATTGGCTGCACCCGATAGTGCTTCCATGACTTTGAGGTTGCCGATACGCACCATCATTTGGAAGGAGCGCGTGTACATGAAGTCACCCACCAAAACAGCAATGCTGTTATTCCATTTGGCGTTGGCCGTTTCACGACCTCTTCTCATCATGCCTTCATCAACAACATCATCATGCATGAGTGTTGCCGTATGAAGCATTTCGATGGTGGCGCCCAACTCTTGGTGAAGAGTACCTTCATAACCGAGGGCCTTGGCCATCAACATTAATAAGGCGGGGCGCATTCGCTTGCCGCCGGCCTCGGTGATATAAGCACCAACTTCAGCGACCATTGGACTTTGACTGTGTTGAAGCTCCTCATGAAGGATGCGGTCAACGGCACGCAAGTCCTCGGCAATAGGAGCTAGGGCAGCTTTTACGCTACTGATTTGAGAAGATTGAGTATTTGTCATAATCCGAGAATTATAAGCGAAAGCAAGGTGTTGCGAGCAAAAAATAGGGGAGGACTTTTTAATCCTCCCCAATGAGTCAATCCGCTACTTAGATTTTGTCATCGTTTTCATCGTGATTGAGTTTTTGCAAAAGCATCGCGATGATTTCGTAGTGATTGATGAAGTCTCGAGCAAAGAGCAAGAACGTTAAGTAAAGCTCGCAACCACGAGAAGAGATACCGGCATCGGGTCCCATTCTCAAGAGCTTTTCTTGAATTTCTTCCGTGCGAGACATCAACTTCACAGCATTTTTGCGCAAAGCATCAATATCACCGCGACCGTTAACATTACCGACCACTTCGACTAACAACATGGCCAGATCAGCTAAGTCCTGCCCCGGTTCACCCGTGAAGGTGCGGTGACGGTTAGCAATATGTTCTTTGGTCAAGCGTGACAAATTCTGTAAGGAGCGACCAACTTCACGCAAGTTCGTGTACGTACGGAAGTAGGCATAGCGTGCATCGAAGTCTTCCTTCGTCGGTTTGTGACGAGAGTTGGACATGCGGTAGTAGACGCTACGTTCTTTCGTGAGCAAATCAAAGTGCTCATTGGTAGCTTCCTTCGCGCGACGCAAACCGGATTCGCTGTCGTTTAAGAAGTTTTCGACGATGTTGTTAAAGAGACCAACCGTCGTGCAGAGTTCTTCGCCCACACGCTTATTGAGCAATTCACGAATCATCGGAACGTCGTAGCGAACGTTACGTTCGGCCTTGTAAGACATTTCTTGGCGCTTGAAGCGTTGATTCGAACGAACCAAGAGGAAAATAGCAAAGAGCGACAAGAGGAAGGATAAGGGGCCACCGCCGAAGAAGATCAACGTACAAATCGTGCCAGCCAAGGTACTTGCCGTCAAAGCCGTGACGAACCAACCGCTAATCACGGTCAAAACACCGGAGATACGATAAACAGCGGTTTCACGATCCCAAGCACCGTCAGCAAATGAAGAACCCATGGCGACCATGAAGGTGACGTAAGTCGTGGACAACGGCAACTTCAAAGAGGTGGCAGAGGCAATCAAAATAGCGGACAAAACCAAGTTCACAGAGGCGCGAACATAGTCAAAGGGCAACGGTTCTTCGTCTTTTTCCAAGGCTTTAGGAACAAAGCGCTTGTTTAAACTATTTTGAACCGACATCGGAATAATTTGATGAACAATATTGTTTAAACCGATACCGGCACGAACAATCACGCGACCCGGTAAGGAAGAACCAAAGAGTTCGTGATCGCTTTGTTGAGAAGATAAGTTCAAAGACGTTTGCAAAACACGGTGGGCCTTCTTAGAGAACCACAACGTTAAACTCATCACGAGACCGGAAGCCAACAAAAAGAACGTATTGGTAGAGGTCGGCTCCAATAAGCCACCCATCATAAATTGTTTATCAGCAACACCGGAAACTGACCATTGCTCCCAACTATCTAAAGCTGCCAACGGGACACCGACGAAGTTCACCAAGTCGTTACCGGCGAAAGCAAAAGCCAAAGAGAAGGTACCGGAGAGAATAACAATCTTGAAGATATTGACCTTAAAAGCCATCATCAAGATTTGGAAGAGAATGCTCAAGCTCACAAACATGAGTGAGGCAATCATAAACGTATTGTCATTAATCCATGCGACCCATTCCGGTTGCATGAAGCTAGCATTCTTGGCGCCCTTCATGATCAAGAAGTAGGCGATAGCCGTAACACAGAAACCACCGAAGATACCGCCGATTTTGCGATAAGCGCCTTCAAAATGGAAGGAGAATACTAAACGAACAAGGTACTGAACAATCGCACCGGAGAAGAAAGCGACAACAACGGAAATAAGAATACCGGAGATGATGGTAAGAGATTTCGTGGTGTTGATGTAATTGAAGACTTCAGCGAAAGAGCCGTCACTTAAATAGATCTTGAACAAAGCGGCAGCAATGGCACTACCGAGCAATTCAAACACAATGGAAACCGTCGTAGAGGTCGGTAAACCAAGAGAGTTGAACGTATCTAATAAAATGATGTCGGAAATCATCACCGCAAAGAAGATGATCATGATTTCGCTAAACGTGAACATTTGCGGGTGGAAGACCCCGGAGCGGGCAATTTCCATCATACCCGAGGAGAACGTAGCGCCCAATAAAACACCGAGTGTGGCAACCCACATTGTGGTGCGGAATCGAGCGATGCGGCAACCGAGCGCTGAATTTAAGAAGTTCACAGCGTCATTACTCACGCCGACAAACAAGTCAAAAATCGCAAGACACCCCAAGAAGCAGAGCATTGCAATATAGTAGTATTCCATTTGAAATCTCTAGTTTTTCATTATGCGGAAAGACTTTTCGGCCAGGCCAAAAAAAGTTGTGACAAGTCTATGACATAATTGTGACAAGAATATGACAAAAATAGCTATTTTTTTCATTTTCTTGGAGATTTAACAAAAAAAAATAGCGCCACAGTGTGACTGTGACGCTACAGACTGTTGACTAACCCAGGTTTTTCACGAAATCT
>CABSHY010000161.1 GCA_902477615.1 uncultured Sutterella sp. | reverse complement strand
CTCAGAACCTTCCGTTTGTTCTTCCTCTTCAATCAACGTATCTTCGTTTTTGATATCTTCGTTATCCGACATTGATGAGTTTCCCGTTTAATAGAAATATAACCTGTTGATTTTATCAGAAATTGACCGAAATAATCCCCATCAAAACTCATCATTTCCACCTTAAAAAACAATGAGTTAGAAAGATACTTTTCGATACAACTTAAAAGTTTCGGAGACTTTTACGCATTTTTCTTCAAAAAAGTCCCTCAAGTCCAACAAAACGGTACGACAGTGCCTGAGCTTGATACAATCTCAGAGTCATTATTTAAAGAGGTTTAGCATGCGAGTCCAAACCCTGATTCACGCCGGTTGGGTTATGCCCATGGCACCGAAAGGCGCTGTTTTAGCGCAACACTCCGTTTTGATTGATGAAGGCAAAGTTGTCGCGGTCGTGCCGACTGCTGAAACAGCCGACGTTGAAGCCCAAACGGTTTACAACTTACCCAACCAAATTGTGTTACCGGGGTTAATCAACGCCCACTCTCACGCTCCGATGAATATTTTGCGTGGCATGGGCGCTGACCTTCCGTTGATGGATTGGTTAACGACCAAGATTTGGCCGGCAGAGGGCAAACTGATGAGCCCGGAATTTTGCTACGAAGGCTCATTATTAGCCGGCGAAGAAATGTTGCGCTCGGGCATCACCTGCACCAACGACCACTACTTCTTCCCCATTGATGTTGCTCGCGGTCTTAATGAAGCCGGCATGAAATGCACGGTCTCTGCTTTTTTTATCGGTTTTCCGTCTGCGATGGCCAAAGACGCAGATGGGTACTACGCCTGCGCTGAAGAAGTGTTGAATCATTTCCAAGGTCATCAAAAAACTCGCGTCTCGGTTGCCCCTCACGCCCCCTACACGGTTGATGATGCCACGCTCATTCGTTGTCGCGATTTAGCCGATAAGTACGACACGAAACTTCACATGCACGTCGATGAAACGCAAAACGAAATCGAAACGTCCATGAAAGAGTACGGCATGCGTCCTGTTGAACGCTTGCAGAAATTGGGCTTTTTATCTGACCGCTTGGTCTCCGTGCATACCGTTCATCCTGATGAAAATGAAATGCAGCTTTTGGCTAAGGCGGGGGCCAGCGTCTGTCACTGCCCGTGCTCGAACTTGAAGTTAGCCAGTGGTTTTTCGCCCATCGCACACATGATGGATTTGGGCATCAACATCGCGATCGGTACCGATAGCGTCGCCAGTAACGACAAGTTGGATTTGTTGGGTGAAACGCGATTGGCTGCCATGCTCGGTAAAGCCGTCTCGGGCGAACCCACGAGCATGAAGGTGGAAGATTTGCTCTACGCCGCTACGATGGGTGGTGCCAAGGCTATTGGCTGGGACGATCGCATCGGGTCACTAGAAGCCGGCAAGGACGCTGACATCATTGCCATTGACTTAGCGGGCGTTAATACCGTCCCTGTTTTTGACGCACACACGCAACTGCTCTATAGTGCAGGACGCGAGGACATCACTCATGTTTGGGTGGACGGTGAGTTGGTTGTTAAAAAACAACAATGCGTTGAACTAAGACATCTGACTAACATAAAAGCCCATGAACTTGCCCAAAAGTGGCACAATAGAGTCTGATTAATGGTTTTTCGTCTCACGGTAAGCCACTCGCGAGGGCAGTGAGATTGTAAAAACCACGGGCGTAACGGTTCGCCTGTATTTTAGAAATAACCGTAGAAATCCAATTGGAGATTAGATATGAAAAAAACTATCGCTTTGAGCGCCGCATTGGTTGCTATGCTCGCTACCTCTGGTATCGCCGCTGCTGCTGATTCTTTCCCGTATGTTCGTTCCTCCTCTAAGGCTACGGTCATGACGAACTACAACGAATGTGTTCGTACCGGTTACTGGACCCCGGCTTTGGCCGAAGGCGTCGAATGTGACTCTGACGTTGCTTCCGGCAAGATCGTTTTGGCTGCTGACATGCTCTTTAACTTCGGTTCTGCCAACTTGAAGGCCGAAGGTAAGGCCATGCTCGAAGAACTCGTTGCTCGTATGGCTGGTTTGAATGTTGAAGTCGTGATGGCTACGGGCTACACCGACCGCATCGGTTCTGACGCCGTCAACCAACGCTTGTCCGAACGTCGTGCTGACGCTGTGAAGACCTTCATGGTCGGTCAAGGCGTTCCGGCTGACAAGGTCCAAACCGAAGGTAAGGGCAGTGCTGATCCGGTCGTGACGTGTGAAGATGGCAAGGGCTTGATCAAGTGCTTGGCTCCGAACCGTCGTGCTGTTGTTGAAGTTGTCGGCACGCGCGCTCAATAATAACGTTTTAGAGTTTGACTCTTTAATCGTTAAATAGAGAGAGGCGCTCAATCGAGCGCCTCTTTTTTTCTTCTCCTTGAAATGAAACCGTTAATTCTTTTTGATCTTGACGGCACCTTGGTCGATAGCGCACCGGGCTTGGTTGATGCCGTCAATCGCCTTCGTCAAAGACGCCATCTTGAACCGCTCCCCTACACCACCGTTCGTCCTTTCGCAGGCATGGGGGTCCGAGGGTTACTCAAAATCGGTCTTGATATGCCCGATACCGATCCCCTTTTTGAAGAAACAAAAAAAGAGTTTCTTGACGACTACGAAGCTCACTGCACGGAAAATATTGAAACGTTTACCGGCATTAATGAACTTCTTTCTCGAATTGAACAAAAAGGTTGGCAGTGGGGCATTGTCACGAATAAATTTGAGTGTTTCGCCAAACCCATTTTGGAAAAACTCGAACTCTATGATCGCGCTGCCGTTGTGGTTTGCGGTGATGCAACGATGAAATTAAAACCCCATCCGGATAACCTCATTATTGCCTTACAAAAAACAGCTCGAGAAGCCACCGAATGTGTCTACGTTGGTGATGATATTCGAGATGCGCAAGCTGCGGGCAAACTGCCCATGCCCTTTGCGGCTGCTTCTTGGGGGTATTTGGGACAAGTGCAAGACATTGGCGAATGGAGTGCGCAATACGTAGCGACCGATCCAATGGATTTGATGGAGTGGCTTGTTTTCGTTTTCCGACAAGCTTAATTTTTAAGCAATTGCAACCAAATTCCCCTACAATCACCCTTTTGCCCAAAAATTGTCCGATATTTCCCCTCGGATATTAGTAGAAACGATAGGTTTTTAGGTCATCCAATCGTCTGATTTTCGTTTTAGGCTTAAACATTAAGATTTTTTCGCGCAAAATAAGATTAGGTTTTGTGCGGAAAGTTAGGAGAAAAACATGAAATCTGTGCTCGTGGTTTATCACAGCCGGGATGGGCACACGGCCCGAATTTCGCGCCGTATTTGGGAAACAGTGATTGCCGAAGGTAACCAAGCCGACATGATGGATGTCATCGAAGCCGATCGTGAGGGTCTCAATTGGGACAAGTACGATTTGGTCATTGTTGGCGCTCCGGTTCTTTACGGCAAGTATGCCCAACCCTTCATGGATTTTATTGCCAAAAACAAAGATGTTTTGGACAAAAAGCCGCACAGCTTTTTCAATGTCACGGTGCTTGCTCGCGTGCCCGCAAAGGCTACGCCCGAGGGCAACGCTTACATGCAAAAGTTCTTAAAGAAGTCCCC
>CABSHY010000160.1 GCA_902477615.1 uncultured Sutterella sp. | reverse complement strand
CAACTCGTCAAAGAGGGCGTCGCGGGAGTAATCAATCTTTATTGTCATGGGAGTCTTCACCAATATCTTTATTTAGTATCAGACTCAAAAGAATACACAAGATATAGTTGTTACTTATTGAAATTCACAATGAGACTCATTGATTTGAGAAAAAAATCAATGAAACAAAAGAGTTAGGAGAAAAATACAAAAAGGCCACCTTTTAAAGTGGCCCTGAAAAGAAAGCGTTAAGACTGCATTAGTGAAAAGAGTGTCTCATCGGGCACCCATTCAAAGGCATAGCGCTTTTCATCGTCGCTCTCGGTCTTGGCAAACTTGGTATCCATCCCGAGCCCCGCAGCATAAATCAAATCATCATTGCACCAAAGAAGGGGCAAATCAGAGCGATCAAACTCCGCAATGTCGGCTTCTTGATAAAGCGCTTTAAGTGTTTTGCGGGGACGCGCGCGATGAATCTTCATCTTCTCGCCTCCCGAGCGAGGACGCACCTGAAGACCCCCCTCACTTAACATGCTCTCTGCGACCCCGGCTTCGTCGTCACCGACCACTCGGACAACCAACTCACCGTTCCAAGAGGGTAACGGATAGCGACCCTCTCCACGCCAGACAAGCGTCTCAAAACGCGTTGTGTCTTTCTTGGGCGCGGATTGCTTACGCATGACCAACCGCGCCCCATGTCGACGCATTTCAAAGTTATCCATTCGGAACGTTAATTGCGTATCAGAGTGCGTCTCGCGTGCTTGACGCAATTGTTCGGTTAAGCGAGCTTTAGAAGGCGGCACTAAACCAAAACTTTCAATCCAAGCACGAAGTACCAAGGTTTGACGCATGTCGGACAAGGCCAGTAACTTGGGAATTTGAAGTTCGTTCTTTTCATTACGAACTTTCTTTAAGTCTTCTTGAGCAACTTCTTTCAATAACTCTGACGTTTGCGCAACGAGTTCCACTGCGCGAGCGGCCGCTGCTCGAAAGCCCGGACGAATCGTATCCATCACGGGCAAGACTTCGTGGCGAATGGCGTTACGCATGTAAGTCGTATCGGCATTACTTTCATCTTCAACCCAGGGCAAATCCACGAGCTCAAGATAGCGTTCAATTAAAGCGCGCGGGACGTGCAGAAATGGGCGCACCAACATCACGTCTGAGTCTTTTTTCACCATCGGGAAGGTAGCCAAGCCCTCAACGCCCGCTCCCCTCATCCATTGGATCAAGAACGTTTCCAAGCGATCGTCTTCGTGATGCGCGGTCATGATCATGTCCGCATTAAAGACTTTAGCGGCCTGATTTAACGCCTCATAACGTGCTTTGCGAGCGGCGGATTCAACACCATCGCCCTTGGTTTTCACCATGACGTGCGTCACCTTGAAAGCAACATCAAGGCTTTCTGCCATCTCACGGCAAAAACGCGCCCAACGATTAGCATTGGGACTCAATGCATGGTGCACGTGAAGCGCCAAGATTTCATCAATGCGGGAATTGCGCTTATTGCGAAGGGCAACAAGCGTTTGTAAAAGTGCTACAGAGTCGCGACCGCCGGAAAAGCCCACTACAATGCGGGCCTTTTTATCGGCACTTACCGGTTGAGCAAAAAGGCTCGGCGTGTCATTCACCCCCAAGGCCTCATCAATGGAGACCTCCAGGGCCTCTCTCAATTCTCGAGAGACCGTGGACAGAGCTAACTTTTCGTAATGACGAACGCGAGCGCGTGACTTACTCATCCGCAACCTTCTTGACTGGCGTTTGTTCAAATTGATCGTCGTGCAAATCATCTTCCACGGCAATCACGGGATCAATTTCAGCCCCTTGAGCCACTACTTCAAACTTACCGTACTGCAAGATGCGTTCCATACGGCGTTCAACCAACTCATCGACGTCCATCGTTCTAAATTGACGCATTTGATCGGTTAAAGCCTTCTTTAATGACGCACCCATCAAGTGCGGGTCGCGATGAGCGCCACCCAAGGGTTCACTCAAAACACGATCAACCAAGCCTAAGTCACGCAAGCGATCGGCCGTTAAGCCCAAGGCTTGAGCGGCGTCGGCCGCGCGTCCTGCGTCTTTCCAAAGAATGGAAGCACAACCTTCGGGACTGATAACGGAATAGACCGAGTATTGAAGCATATTGACAACGTCTGCAACGGCAATCCCTAAAGCACCGCCCGATCCCCCTTCACCGATCACCGTGGCGATAATGGGAGTCTTCAAATGGCTCATTTCAAAGAGGTTACGACCGATGGCTTCACTTTGACCACGCTCTTCCGCGTCAATGCCGGGATAGGCCCCCGGAGTATCAATGAAGGTAAAGATCGGTAACGAGAATTTCTCTGCCAACTTCATCAAACGCAAAGCTTTACGATAGCCTTCCGGACGGGGCATACCGAAGTTGCGCATCATGCGCTCTTTCGTGCCGCGACCCTTTTGTTGACCGATCACGACCACAGCGTGACCGGCCAAACGTGCCAAGCCACCAACGATGGCTTTGTCATCGGCAAAGGTGCGATCGCCATGCAACTCATGAAAGTCCGTGAAAATCATCTCGACGTAGTCGAGCATGTAAGGACGTTGCGGGTGGCGTGCAACCAAAGACGTTTGCCAAGGTGTTAATTCTGCGTAGGTCTTTTTAAGAAGCTCTTCGGTTTTGGCTTGCAATTGATTAATTTCGGCGGTCAAGTTAAGCGTCTTGCCTTCATCCTTGTCTTGCATCGCCATCAATTCATCAATCTTGACTTGCAACTCTTCAATTTGCTTTTCAAAATCTAAAAATACAGCTTTAGCCATGAAATTGTTCTCTCTTTCTCAATCGGAATTCTCAAGCGAACACCACAAAAACCATGTGGCAACGGTTCGATAAGGTTCCCAAGTACATTCAATGGATTTTACACGGGTTTTCCCCTCTCGGCGCCCTAAAGTTGCGGGCGTTTCATCGGGAAAATAAAGCTTACAAATCGCAACACGCACACCGAAGTCCCCTAAAGGCAAAATATCGGCTCGACCCAGACCAAAAATTAAAACGCTTGCTGCGCTCCAAGGCCCCATTCCTCGTAGGGATTGAACCGCGTCCGAAACCTCTTGATCGGTCATTTGCGAAAACTTATCTTCGCTCCAAAGACCGGTCTCGAAGTGTTCGGCAATCGTTTTTAACGTCGTGGCTTTTCGCTCGTTTAAGCCCAAAGCTCGAAGCTCATTTAGCGATGTGTCGGTGAGTTTGCGACTCCAATCACGCTCGTCACCCAAAAAAGTCTTTAATCGCTCCCAAAGGGTTTTGGCAGCTCGGTTGGAAATTTGTTGCGCCACCACCGCTCGAATCATCGATGGCATGGCTCCCATGGGAGGCGGGAAAGGCCTATCCCCGTAACGGTCGATTAACGTGGCCATCACAGGGTCGTTTTCTGACAAAAAGGCCATCGCCTTGCGAAATGTTCGCACGTCGATGGCCTTGTGAGAATGTAGACTTGTCATTCGTTAGACAAGTTCGCGATGCCAGGTCGTTCCTTGCGGCGTGTCCGTTAAGACAATACCGTCGGAGGCCAATTGCTTACGGATTTCGTCAGCACGAGCGTAGTTTTTATCCTTCTTTGCTTGCTTACGTTCTTCAATCAAAGCTTCGATTTTAGCTTCGTCCACGCCTTCGGT
>CABSHY010000159.1 GCA_902477615.1 uncultured Sutterella sp. | reverse complement strand
CCCAATTCCACTTGGGTGAAGAAACGACCATCTTCTTGCTTATTAACCGTTGTCACTTCTTCACCCAAGTGGAATTGGGGGCCGAAGGGATGAATTTGCTTGAGAAGATTTTCCGTTAATTCTCGCGACGTGCAAACGGGCACGGCGGGAATATCGTAAATGGGCTTATGTTCATAAAGCTCCATGCATTGACCGCCAACCATTTTAAGGGAGTCAACAACATGAGCCTTCATTTCCAAAAGACCCAATTCAAAAACTTGGAAAAGACCGACAGGGCCGGCGCCAACAATGACGGCGTCCGTTTCAATAATCTCATCGGTTTTGGGTGCAATCGTTAAATAATCTTCAATGGCCATTTTTATAATCCGACAGGAGGTAAACACCTAATTATCCCATTTTTGGGTGAGAAACAAAAAGTTAAAGAGGTGCCAAAACGGCTATTTTTCGTTGAATTTCTTGTCGTCGAGAATTTCTTGACGAACTTGGCGCAACTTCGCATCGACCTGACTCATAAGATAAAAGTCGCCATCGTTGGCCTGTTGGGCTAAGTTGAATTGATACTCGGCGGCACGTTTGTCACCGCGCGCTAAGTACATGTCGCCCACGGCTTGATGGTGAGCGCTATTTTGATTGAGTTCTTTGTAGCAACGGGCGGCAATGGCGTTATAAGCTTCGCTTTGACGGCTGATCGCTTGTTGAGAGCGCATAAACTTTAAGACGTCGTTATAGCGCTTCGACTCATAAAGCTCATTGGCGTAAAGCTTGACGGCCATTTCCGATAACGGGTTGTTGTCCACAAGATTTTTTGCTTGACGCAAAGCTTGGCGTTTTTCATTGGCGTTGCCAAAAAGGAAAAGGCACTCCGATTGGTTCTTTTCCAAAATCGGGAGTTTGCCACCCAAACGAACCGCTTCATTAGCAAGACGATTGGCCACCGATAAACCATAGGTTAGAGCAATTTTTTGACGTTGATTTTTAGCGCTTGCCAAGTCATCACGTATTTCTTTTTCAACTTTTAATCGTTCGTTGTGTGAACTTTCTTGCAATACACGCATGCGCTGCTGAATCAAGAGAAAGTCCATGGAGTCCGTGTGCGCGCGATTGCCCAACTGTTGCGTACGGTTTTCCATATCACTGATTCGTTCGACCGTTAGCGGGTGGGTACTTAAATAAGCAGGGGAAGCCGATTCGTAATAGCGATTATTTTGTTGAAGTCGAGCAAAGAAATTCTCCATCCCCTTGGGGTCAAAGCCGGCATTAGCTAAAGAATTTAAACCGACACGGTCCGCTTCGCGTTCAGCACTGCGAGAGTAACCCAATTGCTTTTGAATAAGTGCGGCTTGACCGCCCATCGCAATACCGGCGGCCGCGTTACCGCTGCCTGCGCGAGCCGCTAATAAGGCTAAGAGCAAAGAACCGATGGTGATCGCCATATTGTTGCGTTGCTCATCAATCATGCGAGCAATGTGGCGCTGAGAAACGTGACCGATTTCGTGAGCAACGACACCGGCTAATTCACTTTCGGTTTGCGCGGCCACGATCAGACCGGTGTGCACCGCAATGTAGCCCCCGGGGATCGCAAAAGCGTTCAAGGACTTATCAATGAGCGGATAGAAAAAGAAATTGTAGGTATGAGATTGCGAAACACTGGCTAGGCGGTAGCCCAAGCGATTGAGGTATTCGAGTGTTTCAGCGTCATTGAGGTAAGCATCATCGGCACGAATGTGCGTCATGATTTCATCCCCCAAGGCTTGTTCTTCAGACGGGGACATTTCCGTGCCCGCCACCGCCCCCATACTGGGCAGATTGAGGTTAAGCGACTGGGTTGCAGGCTCACGAACAGCCCACGCACTCATCGGAGTGAGCGCAATGGTTGTGCATAGGGCTGAAATGAGAGCTTTTTTAAACATGACCGGATGCGATGAAATAACACTCTAATCTTAATGAGAAAAGGCCTCTCGTGCCGATATCGTTAAGGTTGGAAACAAATCGGAGTGCTTTGAAACACTCCGACTGAACTTAATTCCCGCTCTTGTAATGCAAGGGATGCAACGTAAATTGCTTTAATACCGCTGAACGACGATCAGGTTTGTCGGCGTTATTGACGGGCAACGCCTCGACAAAGGCCACTTTACGAGGGCACTTATATGCCGAAATGTTTTCCTTACAAAAACGACGAATGTCTTCAAGCGTCGGATGCGTATTATTCTCGGGAACAATTAACGCACACACGATGGCGCCCCACGTTTCGTTGGGCTCTCCCACAACAAGCGCTTCTTTAATGAAAGGGGAACGAGCCAAAAGGTTTTCCACTTCCAAAGGATAGACGTTTTCGCCGGCGGTCAAAATTAAGTCATGACGACGTGCGTAAACGTGCAATCGCCCTTGCTCATCGAAGTCGCCTAAATCTCCCGTTTCAAACCACTCGCTTGTCAACGGCGGACGTCCCCAGTAACCCGGCGTTCGCATGGGAGAAGCCACCTCAATTTGTTGATGATGAATTCGCACGCGACTGTTGGGCAACACTTTGCCAGAACCGCTTTGAAGTTCAAAGCGTTCTGCGTAAGGCGTCATCACAACGTGTGAGCACGTCTCTGTCATCCCGTACGTGGTGACAATGGGCAGATGCTGCTCGTGCGCTTTGGCTAAAAGCTTATCGGTTGCCGAAGATCCGCCCAACAAAATCACACGAAGATGAGCGGGTGCCGTCCACTGAGGGAAAACTTCGAAAATCTTGGCAAGCATCGTGGGGACGATGCTCGTGATCGTCACATGATCGTCTTTTAACGCTTGCACAAAAGACTTTGCATCAAATAAGGGCGAAATCGCCACGGTTTTACGAGCCAACAGGCAGCGAGTCAAAATGGAAAGACCGCCAATGCGCGTAAGCGACATACAAAGCTGCCAACAGTCATCGTCTTGCCACCCCAAATTTTTAGCGCTTTCATTGGCTGAGGCTAAAAGCATATCGGTCGTGATGATGGCAGGTTTCGGCAGCCCCGTGGTGCCCGACGTAAAGAGAACCGCAACGCAATTTTCAGGAAGCGGATCCGTGATATTGGCGATGCTTTCTAAAAGGACGCGACGCTCTGTGGGTGTGAGTTTAGGGTGCAGCATTAAAGCCGGCACCCCCAGCTCCATCAACGCATAAAGCTCGATCACCGTTTCGACCGAATTTTTGCCCTCAACGATGTAGGGCTGCCCTTTGGGGGGCAATACACCGGTGTTTTCCAAGCGTGCCATGCAGTTTTGCGTCAGGAGCGCAAGCTTGGCAAACGAATAATCCTGTCCGCCACAGCGAATCCCAATGGTCTCGGGGGCATCTGCGGCGGCCGTGATAATGGAAAAAGGCTTTTGCATGACGTATGGCTTACGGCAAACGCGGGAACTTCGTGAAGTCCGGGCGACGCTTTTCCAAGAAAGCGTTTTTGCCTTCCTTGCCTTCTTCGGTCATGTAGTAGAGCAACGTGGCGTTACCGGCCAATTCTTGCAAACCGGCTTGACCGTCGCAGTCGGCGTTTAATGCAGCCTTCAAGCAACGAATAGCAATGGGGCTATTGGCTAAGATTTCACGGCACCATTGCACCGTTTCTTCTTCAAGCTTATCAAGCGGTACCACCGTGTTCACCAGCCCCATATCGAGGGCTTGTTGAGCATCGTATTGACGGC
>CABSHY010000158.1 GCA_902477615.1 uncultured Sutterella sp. | reverse complement strand
AGATAACAAAAAAGCAACCGTACGGCTGCTTCTAAGTGATGGCGTCCCCACGGGGATTCGAACCCCGGTACCGACCGTGAAAGGGTCGTGTCCTAGGCCTCTAGACGATGGGGACCTATGACAATCTCTTTTGGTGGTGGAGGTAAGCGGATTCGAACCGCTGACCCCTTGCATGCCATGCAAGTGCTCTACCAACTGAGCTATACCCCCGAAAGAGAAAACGAATTGTATATGAGGTTTTTTCTCTTTGCAAGGGCTTTTTTAAATTTTTTTAATATTTTTCTCAAACGTATTTAACTTCGAGAATTTCCAAGTGTTGCACGCCACCCGGGGTCGGCAATTTTACACTATCGCCCTCGTGAGCTTTTAAGAAAATTCGAGCGATTGGACTAATCCAACTCACATCACCCTTGGAAGCATCGGCTTCATCAATGCCCACGATTCGGATAGTGTGTTCATTACCCTCTTCATCTTCATAGGTCACCGTGGCACCGAAAAAGATTTGGTCGGTTTCAGGACGCGTTGAAGGGTCAACGACTTCAGCCAAGTCAATACGTTTATTCAAAAAACGAATACGACGGTCAATTTCACGCAAACGACGCTTACCGTAGAGATAATCCCCATTTTCACTTCGGTCACCGTTACTCGCAGCCCAAGACACAATGTTGGTCATCTCGGGGCGCTCAACTTTGACCAAATGCTCACGCTCATCGAGCATTCGGCGATAACATTGAGGCGTCATGTAGTTTTTTGTACCGTGAGGCAAGGCTGGCAAGCCCACATCCTCATCGTCTTCATCGTTTTGAAAATTCGTTCCCATTTTGTTTTTTAACAAGTCTTAACCAATAGGCGTATTTTAATCGTCTTTTTCGTAAAAAAATGCGCTAAAGTTTTCAATAGAAATTGTCTATTTCAATTTAACGATTATTTGATTCATTTTCGAGTAGAGGCAACAATTATGAAAAAACTCGCCCTCCTTGCTTCCATTTCCGCTTTGGCATTAGCCGGTTGCGCCAATGACGGTTTGTACTATCGCTCCGATACCTACGCTGCACAAGGCGTCAATCAAGCTCAAGAAGTTCGTACCGTTGAAATTCTTTCCATCGGTGCAGCCAAAGTTGCCGTCCCCAATAAAGAAAGTCGTCGCGACAGTGAAAAGGTCGGGATGCTCTTGGGTGCTATCGCAGGTGCCGCCATCGGTAGCCACAATAACCATGACACGAGCTCTCGCGTCTTAGGTGGTTTAGCCGGCGCAGCTGTCGGTAACATGGCCGGTAGCGCCGTTGCCGGTAATGATTCCACGAGTTACGTTGATGGCGTTCAAATTACGTTCCGCTACAAGAACAAACTCTTTAACTCGGCTCAAGTCGGTTTACCTTGCGAATATAAGCTTGGCACAGCCATCATGGTGTCAACCTCGCCCACCGAAACGCGTATTCAACCGAATAACCCCTACGGTTGCCCGCGCAAATAACCTAAGGAGAAGACGATGCTGAAAAAAACTTTAGGTCTTAGTGCATTATTAGCCATCCTTATGGTGCCGGTGGCTCACGCCCAAACAACGATGTCGATGGACGAACAAATCGCTCGTATTCAACAAGCTGAGATGGAAATTGAAGAGTACAACTCTGCTCAAGAAGCCAAGCGTGCAGAGGCTGAACGCCGCGCAGCTGACATTAAAAAGCGTGCTCAACAAGCCGCAGAGAAAAAGCGTGCAGCTCAAGAAAAAGCGCGTGCTGAACGTCAAGCAAAACTTAATCGCTATGCTGACGAAAGCACGGAATTAGACCTTGAAATGAAGCGTTTGGACGTGGAACTCAAGCGTGCCGAAGTGGAAGCCCGCAAGGCAGAATTAAAGGCTAAGCAACAATAGTTCCCACGCACTTTATGTTAAAAGTTCTTGATTGGAATGCTTGGGCACCGGGGCTCGATAGCAAAGAGAAGTGGTTGGATTGGTTTAAACATCCGATTCCTCCTACTTCTGATGAAAAAGCCCCGGTGAAATTTATTTCGCCCATGATTCGTCGTCGCCTCTCCCCCTTGGGACGAGCGGTGGTGGAAGCCCTCCACCCAATCTACGATCAAGAATCCGATCAAAACACGCCGATTGTTTTTGCCTCTCGCTGGGGCGATATTGATCTCACGGTCAAACTTCTTGAAAGCCTGACAACCGAAGGCGATGTATCCCCAACTGCCTTTTCAACCTCGGTTCACAATGCAATCGGCGGGCTTTTTTCTATCATCTTTAAGCACCACGGCAATATCAGTGCTCTGTCGGGAGCTTCTGCGTGTGCGTCTGCTGCGATCTATGAAGCGCTGGGATTACTGACTGAACACCCGAGCGTCATTGTCTGCATTTATGATGATCAAACACCCCAAGCCTTTGCCGACTTTCACCCGACCAACTTCCCCTTTGCTTATTGCTTGCGTTTGTCTTTAGTGAAAGACTCAGAAGAGGGATTTTCAATTCAAAGTGCTCCCACTCAAACCCAAACAGAAACAACAGATACCACAAACGAACTTGAAGTTTTAGCATTTTTAACGACAGATCTTGAAAGTTGTGTGCAAAATACCAAACAAATAAGTTATGTTCTTAAAAAATGAAGACAAAACTGATTAATTTTGATCCACGAGATTATTTAAAAGATAACATGGATTGCAAATATGCTCTGGAGGCGGCATTCCAAGAAGATCCCGGCGATGGGAGTTTGATTGCAGCAACTCTTGGCGATATTGCAAAGGCTAGAGGAATGACTCAACTGGCAAAAGAAGTTGGCCTGTCCAGAGAGAGTCTTTATAGGTCACTTTCCGGGAAGGGTCATCCAAAGTTTTCCACCATTTTAAAAGTCTCTCGAGCATTGGGTTTTTCACTGGTTCTACAGAAATAGTGATGTCCCCGAAAACAACTCATAGACCTTAACTTGAGTATTTCTGCCCATTTTGCAGTTAAACTTCGAGTGCGATCGGTTCGTTTTCTCTCTACAATGACGATATTGTCAGAAACTTCGTTGAGTCAGTTTTATGAAGCGCCTCTCTCGTCAATTCGCGACCGGTTTTGCTTTTTTCACCTTCGGTTTTTTGGGCGTTTTTTATCAGTTCATGCTTTTTCCCGGCATTATCCTCTTCGTTCGTGATTTGGATAAACGTCATAAACTTGCACGCCACATTATTCATCGTACTTTTCTCTTCTTTGTCCACTTTGGTCGATGCATCGGTGTTTGGACTTGGGAGACAAAAAATATTGAAAAGTTGCGGAAGCCCGGCCAATTGATTCTCGCCAATCATTTAACGTTGGTTGATGTTGTCTTTCTTTTTGCCTTTACGCCCAACGCAAGTGCTGTCGTTAAAGCAGCGCTTACTAAAAATCCTTTCACATGGGGCGCTCTGAAGGCCGCCGGTTACGTGATCAATAACGATGAAAGCAATGAACTCATTGACCATTGCGTAGCCGAACTTCACAAAGGGGCTAGCCTCATTATCTTCCCCGAAGGCACGCGCACACCTCCCGGTCAACGCCCCAAACTCAAGCGTGGCGCCATGAGCGTGGCGCTTAAAAGTCGCACCTCGCCTCTGATGGTTCACATCGATTGCACGCCATTGAGTTTGACCAAAAATACCCCGTGGTGGGATGTGCCCGAAAAAGCCATGCATTTCAAGTTTGATGTTTTGGGGAC
>CABSHY010000157.1 GCA_902477615.1 uncultured Sutterella sp. | reverse complement strand
CGGACATCGTCAGTGTCGGTAACACTTCGATTGTGATTATGGGGCAAGCACTTGAAGCCATTGTCTTGATCATGGCGGTTTACCTCTTTCTTAATCTTATTATTGCTGTTGTGATGAATGCCTTAAATGCACGTGTCACAGCGGCCCCAAAGTAAGGAGCGCAGTATGAAGCAATCCAATACGCTCCTACAGAGCTTAAGAAGCCAATATTGTTCGTCCGTTGGGTCGACGGTGGTGACGCTGATTATCGTCGGTGTGTTACTTTTCTTGGGTTTGAATTTGACCAGTTGGGGGGTGATTAATGCTGTCACAGCGCCTGATCTCGAATTGTGTCGTCAAGCCGATGGTGCATGCTGGGGTTTTGTGACCGAGAAATGGCGCTTGATTTTGTTTGGTCGCTTTCCTTATGAAGAGCATTGGCGTGCTGGATTAGGTACGGCTGTCGTGGTGCTGATGTTAGTTGTCTCGGCCATTCCTTACTTGTGGACAAGAAAGGGCGCTAAACTGATTTTGGCCGGTTGGGTGTTGGCATTGGGCTTTTTCTTTACGATGATGGCCGGTGGTGTCTTCGGTTTAACGCCCATTGATTCTGACGCGTGGGGCGGTCTGCCTTTAACCGTGATCTTAACGATTATTGGGATGACGGCCTCTGCACCTCTCGGGATTTTGTTGGCTTTAGGGCGTCGTTCCCGTATGCCCGTTTTACGCATTCTCAGCACGGGCTACATTGAACTGGTTCGAGGCGTACCTCTGATCACGGTTTTGTTTGTTGCCACTTATATCTTCCCTCTTATTTTGCCAGCTGGATGGAAGTTTGACGCATTCTGGCGCATTGCCTTGGGGATTTCGCTTTTCCAAGCGGCTTACATGGCAGAAACCGTTCGTGGGGGCTTACAGACGATTCCGCAAGCGCAATTTAATGCCGCTGCTTCCTTAGGGTTAAAGACGTGGCAAGTTTATGTCTACGTTATTCTTCCTCAAGCCTTGGTTGCTGTTATTCCGGCGTTTGTGAATAGTTTGTTGTCAACCTTTATGGATACGTCTTTAGTGACGGTTGTGTCCATGTACGACCTCACCGGAGCGTTGCGTTTAGCTTTAGGTGACCCGCAATGGCGTCAATTCTTCATCGAAGGCTATATCTTTATTGCGGCCATTTACTTCTTTGGCAGTTTTGTAATGTCACGGTATAGTTTCTGGCTTGAAGAAAAGTTAAAGAAGGCAAAAACGTATGCTTAAGATTCATGAACATATCATCGAGGTGAGTAACCCTCAAGATGATTTGGCAGGGATTTTTGACTCCTCGATGCTTTGGCGCCATTTGGAGCATTTTGCTCGTCATCCCACGGAGTATGTGGAGGCGATGAAACAATGTTCAATTACAGAGCATTACGAAAATGAGCAGCTACTTTTAAAGCGCGAGTTGGATTTTGGTGGTTTGATTGTTTCCGATACGGTCGCATTTGACGTAGGGCACGCTGTCATTACCAATGTGAAAGGAAGTAAAGATTATCCTGCCAGCCGCTTTACGATTCAGATCGAGTCCCCTGGTGAAGCGGGTTATTTCTTTTTGCGCTTTATTTATGAAGAAGATGTTGCGCAAGCGCCTACACAAGACATTTATCTGCAGTTAAGAAAACAAGCGTATGAGCAAAAAGATCGAGATTTGGTGGATATGATTCGCCAAAGTGCTCATGATTTGGCTTTGACGCATTAATCATTAATTTCTGTATTTCACCAGCTCATCGGGGGTTGGTGAATTTCTTTTTGAAAGATTCCTTATGAATTTATCCTCTCAAGCCCAACAACGTATTACCACGACATTGGCTAAAGACATCTCGGCCCGAGAAGCTCAGGTTCAAGCCGCCGTTGATTTACTTGAATCGGGTGCTACCGTTCCCTTTATTGCACGTTACCGTAAAGAAGTAACGGGAGGGTTGGATGATGGACAATTACGTCTTTTGGAAGAACGTTTGACCTATCTCACTGAGTTAGAAGAGCGTCGTCAAACGGTGTTGGATTCTATCGAATTACAAGGAAAGTTAACCGAAGAGCTTCGAGATGCTTTAACGGCAGCAGAGACCAAACAAACGATTGAAGACCTTTATTTGCCGTATAAACCTCGTCGCCGTACCCGTGCGCAAATCGCCAAAGAAGCAGGTCTTGAACCATTGGCCGATAGCCTTTATCAATCGCCCACAATTGAGCCTGACACTGAAGCTCAAAAGTACGTGAATGAGGAAAAGGGCATCAAAACCAGTAAAGATGCCTTAAACGGGGCAAGAGATATTTTGGCCGAGCGCTTTAGCGAAAACGCTGAGCTTTTGGCAAGCGTTCGTGCTTTTATGAACAAAAACGGTTTCATTGTCTCAGAAGTTGTCGAAGGCAAAGAAGCCGAGGGCGAAAAGTTTAAAGACTATTTCGAGTATGACGAAGAATTATCTGCTGTCCCCTCGCATCGAGCTTTGGCGATGTTCAGAGGACGCCAAGAAGGTGTGTTAAAGATTTCGGTTCAATTGACCGAAGAAGAGGAAGCCCGAAAGATTCACCCCTGCCAAACAATCATTGCCGAGCATTTTGGTATTTCAGATTTAGGGCGTGCTGCTGACGCTTGGTTGATGGATGTGTGCCGTTGGACATGGCGAGTCAAGATTAGCCTTAATATCGAAAGTGAACTCTTTGCAACGTTGCGAGATCGAGCTGAAGAAGAGGCAATCCGCGTCTTTGGTATTAACTTGAAAGATTTGTTGTTAGCAGCTCCCGCTGGTCAAAAGGGTGTCATTGGGTTAGACCCGGGACTTCGAACGGGTGTGAAGGTTGCTGTGATTTCTGCCACCGGTGCTGTTTTGGATACAGGGGTTATCTATCCTCATGAACCGCGTCGTGATTGGGATCGCTCAATTGAAATTTTGGCTCAGTTAGCCAAGCGTCATGGCAGTCAACTCATTTCGATCGGTAATGGCACCGCCAGTCGTGAAACGGACAAATTAGCAGCCGATTTAATTCGCCGTCATCCTGAATTGCATTTAACGAAGGTGGTCGTGAGTGAGGCTGGCGCCAGTGTGTACTCTGCAAGCGAATTGGCTGCGAAGGAGTTCCCTGATATGGACGTGAGTTATCGGGGAGCTGTCTCCATCGCTCGACGCTTGCAAGATCCTTTGGCAGAACTTGTCAAAATTGATCCCAAAGCCATTGGCGTCGGTCAATATCAACACGATGTTAACCAAACCCATTTGGCCCATAAGTTGGAAGCTGTCGTTGAAGACTGCGTGAATGCCGTGGGTGTTGACCTCAATACCGCAAGTGCCGAACTCTTGGCGCGTGTCTCCGGTCTCACTAAAAACATTGCCGAACACATTGTTTTATTCCGCAACAATATGGGTAGCTTTGAAAATCGAGCCCAGTTGATGAAGGTGCCTCGTTTTGGTGCGAAGGCTTTTGAACAATCAGCAGGCTTTTTGCGCATTAATAACGGTGAAAATCCCTTAGATGCCTCAGCCGTTCACCCGGAAGCCTACCCGGTTGTTGCTCGCATTTTGGAAAAAACGGGATTGAGCTCTAAAGAATTGATTGGAAACCATGAAGTTTTATCCAAGCTCAGAGCTCAAGACTTCACGGACGAGCAATTCGGTTTGCCGACTGTTTTGGACATTTTCCAAGAGTTGGAAAAGCCGGGCCGAGATCCG
>CABSHY010000156.1 GCA_902477615.1 uncultured Sutterella sp. | reverse complement strand
GCAGCAAGTCGCATGATTAAAGCACTTGAACGTGATTTGGGTGTGAGTCTTTACAATCGCGCGACGCGCCCTGTGAGCATTTCAGCGGCGGGACGATTGGCCTTAGTTGAAGTACAAAAGCTTATCGACCAACACGATAAGCTTCTTCAGGTCTTGCATGAAGACCGAAACGAGTTGTCCGGTACCATTCGAGTCGCGACCTATGGTGGGATTGGCGCCTTAGAAATCACGCCGCTTTTAGTCAAGTTTCAAACGATTTATTCTGACATCGCTTTTGATCTAGTATTGCTAACAGCCCCGCCTCCCAGAGGCTTCATTGATGCAGAAGGCAAGACCGTAGACGTCATTGTGGCTTATGGGTGTGAAGAATCTCCGAATGTTGTTCCATACTATGTCGGTGATATGCCGTTTGTGGCTTGCGCTTCGCCCTTGTACATTAGACGCCATGGAATGCCAATGACACCGCAAGATTGTCAAAATCATATTGGTATTCGTTTTACCTCAGCCTCGCGTCTGCCTGCTACTGAACTGATGAAGGGGGACGAGCGTCTTCCTTTGCAATGGAAAAGCTTTTCATACGTTGACTGCGGCAAAGAACGCTCTTCTTTTGGGGGGCGGTGTTGCAGTCGACTTTCCAATGTATCACTCGAGGGAAGAACTTAAAAACGGTACTTTGGTGCCTGTGCTTGGTGGATGGCACTCGCCCACATTAACTTGCTTTGTTTATACTCAAAAAGAATCGTTGCAATATCGACGAGTTGAACTTTTTGTTAATTGGCTCGTAGAAAAACAACGAGAAAAGTTCCGAGAGCTTAAGTCTGAGTTTGACAACCTCTCACAGCTATCTCAGTAATAACCCTAGTTTATGGCGAATTTATCCATTGAGTATGGATAAATTTGCCACATCCAAAATTCCTATCTTTTCCCGTTAATACGGCATTTCTCTTTCAAAGGGATCGGTTTTAAGTTCAAAGATCCTCATTGATGGATAAATTGTCCATCAAGAAAGGATTTAATTGCCTTTTCGATAACTAATCTTAGGCGAATAATGAGAGCGTTCTTTTCTCATTCCGTCAAAGGAGTTGTCGTTATGACGTGGCAAATTTGGTGCTCTGTCGCCATTATTCTTCTCACGATCTACGCGCTGGTCAAACGTCTTGAAACTCGCATGGTTTTGTTCCTTGCGGGTCTTGCAATGTGTTTGATTGCCGGTGCGCCAATGAATGCCTTTAAAGCTTTTATCAAAGGCATGACCAATCCGACCTTGGTACCGGCCATTTGTGCTGCCATGGGTTTTGCTTATGTTGTCACTGCCAGTAAGTGCGACTTGCACTTAGTTAAAGCTTTGGCTAAGCCCTTGCGCAGTTTAGGTGCTTTACTCATTTTGGTTTGCACGGTGATTACCTTCTTGGTCAATATCGCCATTATGAGTGCAGCCGGTACCGCTGCCACGGTGGGTGCTACCTTTATTCCGTTATTGATTCGTGCCGGTATCCGTCCGGCAGGCGCCGCTGCGGCTGTGGCTGGTGGCACGATGTGCGGTCTTTTGATCAATCCGGGCTGCGCTCACGACATCTACATCGCTCAAATGGCCAAGATGCCTTTGATGGACTTCATCGGTTGGGCAACGCCTTACGTTGTCGGCTTATTCATGATTTCTGCCATTGGTTTGACGTTGGTTTGCGTCTTTAAGTATGGCGACCACAAGATGAGCGATGAAGAACGTGCTCAATTAGAAACGGACACTGATGCTGAAGACTTCAAGATCAATCCCATTAAGGCAATTGCGCCTTTGGTGCCGATGGCCATTTTGATTGCCTCTGCCATCTTCTTCCCCAAGTCCGGTATTGAAGTGGTGACCTCTATGATCATCGGTGTGATTTTCATCGCCTTGATCACGATGAAGGATCCGGGTGGTTTATCCAAGGACTTTTTTAAGGGTTTGGGTTCCGGTTACGCTCAAGTCATTGGCCTCATTATCGCCGCAGGCGTCTTTGTTGCTGGTCTTCAAGCCACGGGCACGGTGAGCTCCTTCATCGGTTTCCTTAAAAACAGTAACGACATTGCCCGCTGGGGCGCCTCCATTGGCCCCTTCTTGATGGCCGTCGGTACGGGTTCGGGTGAAGCCGCCATTTGGGCCTTTAACCAAGCTGTTACACCGGCTGCTGCCTCCTTTGGCATGGAACCGGAAGGTTTAGGTCTTTTGGCTGCCATGGCCGGTCAGTTCGGTCGTACGGCGAGCCCCTTGGCCGGTGCCGTCATTATTGTGGCCGGTATTGCCAAAGTCTCTCCCATCGAAGTTTCAAAGCGCACTTTTGCCGGCATGTTTGTTGCCGTCATTGTCTCGGCTTTGATCTTGGTTTAACTCTCTCTTTTACTAATTTTTTGGATGACTAAAAATGTTTAAGAAATCTCTTTTAAGTATCGCTTTAGCTTCTCTTTGCGGTACGGCTGCTGCCGCCGATGTTCAAGTTTTCGGTTTCTTTGATCAAGGCGTCGCCTTTTTGAGTGAACACTTAGCTGTTGGTATGGGTGGCCCTAATGCGGCTAAACAACAAACCTTGAACGCCGGTCAAGAACAACTTTTATTGGCAGGTCGAAAGAATTCATTCACGCAAGGCACGGGTAACGTCAGCACCTTCGGGTTTAAGGCCAGTGAACAAATCAACGATGATTTATCTGTTGGTATCCATCTCGAACAAGGGTATTTCGCCGATTCCGGTGAAGAGTACATCAAGAGCTACGGTCAATTAAAGATGGGTCGTATGCCGGCTTTGACGACGGGTTCCGGTACAACGGGTATCTTCAATAGCCGTGTCAATCCCTTCGGTGCCGGTTACGGCAACATGACGGGCGGTTGGAAGTTTGTGGGTACGTTGGCTTCTGCTCGTCATAACAACATGATTAACTACATCTCTCCCACTGTGAATGGCGTCACGATTCATGCTCAACACTCCTTCGGTGACACGAAAGAAGAGGCTCTTGAAGGTAGCACCGATGTGAACCGCTTTAGCGCCATCGGTATGACGGTGAAGGGCGAAAACTACTTCATCGCCGCAGCTGTTGACTGGTTAAAGATGGGTCAAAAGACGGGGGCTGTGACCGATGACTCCTATAAGGCGATCGTGGGCGGTCACTATAACTTCGGTTCCTTTAAGGCATATGCCACGGCCGAATACATGAAAAACCTCCAATACATCGGCGGTTACTCCACGAAGGAATTCGCTGTGAAGGTTGACGGTCAAACGAAGACTAAGGGCTTTGACGGTTGGGCTTTGGCAACGGGTTTTGACACCAATGTCGGTAAAGGCAAGGCCATGTTTAGCGTGGGCTACGGTCAAGGCGAAAACCAAAACCTTGCTGACAACAACGAATACAAGCGTATGAACGTCGGTATCGGTTATCGCTATCCGATGAGTAAGCAAACGTCGCTTTACGCTGTGAGCGGCTACTTCTGGGAAGATGCCGATTACATCGAAGACAACATCTACGCCAGCGAAGTGATCCTTGGTTTAATGCATCGCTTCTAATTGACTGTTCGTGCGGTAGGGGAGGAGTCCTTTACCGCACTTATCCAATGACAAATGGAGATAAAAGTAAATGCTCGGGTTAAAAATGACAAAGGCTGAAAAAGAACAACTCAGTGCGTATGCCGTTCTTGATCGCCATGATACGGCCTATTGGCTCTTTCGTATTAATGAAGCCAGTGTTGTGGGCAACGTTCGCCAAAATCTCTTAGACCGTTCTTTAGCCATTGAGATTCGTGAAGCTTTAAA
>CABSHY010000155.1 GCA_902477615.1 uncultured Sutterella sp. | reverse complement strand
TGTCTATCAATGAATTAGAACTTCATGCGTTCAGCAACAGGCTTGCCCGGATCCACGACCAAAGCATTAATACCCATCGCACGAACAGCGTCAGCCCCTTGAGCCGTACAGATCACCGTACCGTTGGTACCGTGGACATGGCCATCCTTCAAAATGGTCTTGCCGTTAACAAAGCTAGCGACAGCCTTTTGAGCGTTCAAGTCAAAGATCGTGATATCGGCATCAGCACCAACACTCAAATGACCCTTGTTGTCCAAACGCAACATACGTGCCGGATTCAAACTCGTCTTGGCCACGAATTCAGACATCGTCAAAACGTCCAAACGCACCAAAGACAAACCTTGTTCCAAAATCACGTTACGCGGGATGCAGCCACCGTCGGTAGAAATACCGTCAACAACGAAACTGCCGTCCGGTCGCTTGGCTTGGGCAAGCATAATGCGCGGCAACGGAGGATTGACGTTAAAGGAACCGCCTACATCGCTGTTGCAGCTCTTCCAAAGGGCCAAACCTTCTTCACCCGTCACCAAGTCAGAGTAGCCGCCTGCGTCATACACGGCCCAAACCTTATTGGCCTTAAACGCGCCTTCAATGCCTGCCTTATCAGCCGTAAAGCCAAAGCGCTTCAAGCAATTGCCCGTCACCTTGGATTGCACTTCACCGTTTTCAAAACAGGTCAAACGCGTACCGTTGCGCGGCGAAATATAGCTTTCGCAGTGGATATGATCGTTAGCCAACAATAACTCAATGGCTTCTTGCGTTTCTTCCACTTCAGAGCGAATGGCACCACGGCAATAGGCATTGATGTGAGCCAAGTGCAAGAAGTTGCCCTTACTCATTTCAACGGCTTCACGCATACCTTCGATGTTGGAGCCGTGTTCGCTGGTACCGGCGTGCCAAGCAATGTAAGCACCGTGTTCAAGCGCCGTCTTAATCAAAAGGGAAGACACTTGGGGCTTTAACGGATAGTGACCGCCCAAGAGCTTTACGCCCAATGCACCGCCCTTCATGGATTCGTCAATCAACGCATCCATTTCGGCCTTGGTGGGTTCATTGGTCTTAAAGGTAAACGGGGGCGATGCGTATTGCAAAATGGCAGCATTGATACCGCTACCATAGGTCGGGATATTCTTTAAAACATTGTCCAAGGGACCAGCCATGTCTAAGCACGTCGTAACACCGGCCATGGCGAGCATCTTAAAGCCATAGGGAGAACCCCACATTTCACCCAAGTGAACGTGGCTGTCAATAATCCCCGGTTGAAGAACGTAACCCGTGTAGTCTTCGACAACCTTGGCTTGGCCGCCGGGCAAATCCACGCCCACTTCAGCGATCACACCATTTTCGATCGCTACGTCGCGAATGCCGTCAATATGGTTGAGGGGGTCGACAACACGAGCGCCCTTTAACAATAAATCCCACATGCTTATTTCTCCTTGAGAACTTCAGAAAAGAGTCCGCTTATTGATAAGCGACAACGTATTAATTTTAATCTTTTTCGCATCAAAAAATTTACTCAAAAAAGGACTAACAATGGGTATTAAGTGTGTACAATAAAGTAATTTGGCAAAACTATTAAAAGATTGACCCAACTTCAACAGCAAATTTAGGGATGAGACTCTATCAAAGCTCTTCCCTATTAGTTTTTACCCAGGAGTCCCGATGAAATACATCGTTGCGATCGAACCTCCCTCTAAAGAATGTGCACAATACGGAGCAATTGTTCCTGATCTTCCTGGTTGCTACTCAATGGGGAAAACGGTGGATGATGCGTTAAACAGCTCTCGAGAGGCAATCGAATGCTGGCTTGAGGTCGCGTTTGATAACAATGAAACTCTACCCAAAGCAAGAAGCATCGAAGAAATTCGAAAAGAAAATCCGCAATGGAAAGACTGGATTTGGACTCTTGTTGATGTTGACTTATCCTCTTTTTCGGACAAAGTTGAACGAGTCAACATCACGATCACCCGTCGAGTTTTGCGTCGTTTGGATGAACAAGCAAAACTCGCGGGAACTTCTCGCTCTGGACAAATCGCCAATTTGGTAATGAGTGCCAAAGTACCATGAAAACCTGGGATTAGATGCTCGAAATAAAGTTTGCTTAGCTAGGCGCCCGTCAACAGATGGGCGTTTTTGCATCTGCAACAAATGCAATCGATCCTTTCCTACACCCTGCTTCTATCCAAACGAGAATTTTTCACTCAAAAAGCTCATCAAAAATTGCCCTATTGCCTTGATTTTTTGGCATACTTGCCTCATCAGGAAAACCAACACACTCACCTCCTGCAGATTCAATCGAGGTACAACGTTTCGGCATTATTTTTAATGCCGTTAGGGGTGTTGTGGTCCGAAAATTTTTGTTTTTGTCTTTTAATTATTTGGAGATTTTTACTATGAAATCCGATATCGAAATCGCACAAGAAGCGCAATTGATTCGTATCGACGATCTCGCTCACTCTGCCGGTTTGACCGATGCAGAATTCGAGCCCTATGGTCGTGATAAGGCAAAGGTGCAACTTGACGCTGCTCATAAGCCCCACGGCAAGCTCGTCCTTGTGACGGCTACCTCTGGTATGCCTGCCGGCTCTGGCAAGACCACGACGTCAATTGCTTTGACGCAAGGTTTAAAGCAACTCGGTGAAAAGGCCGTTGTGGCTTTGCGTGAACCGTCTTTGGGCCCGTGCTTCGGTATGAAGGGTGGCGCTGCCGGTGGCGGTTACTCTCAAGTCTTGCCGATGGAAGCCATCAACTTACACTTCACGGGTGACTTCCACGCCATCACCGCAGCCAATAACCTTTTGGCTGCCATGATCGATAACGCCCGTCACTGGGGTCAAGTCGATTTGAAGACCGTGATTTGGCGTCGTGTTGTTGACGTTAATGACCGTATGCTTCGTAACATGGTAAGTGGCTTGGGTGGCCCGGCTAACGGCATCCCCTCTGAAACGGGCTTTGATATTACGGTGGCTAGCGAACTCATGGCCGTGCTTTGCTTGGCTACGGATTTGGACGACTTGCGTGCTCGTTTGGATCGCTTGGTGGTTGGCATTAAGCGTGACGGTTCTGCCTACACCTGTAAGGAATTGGGTGCTACGGGCTCTTTGATGGCACTTTTATTAGAAGCCATGAAGCCCAACCTCGTGCAAACGCTTGAAGGCAACTTGGCTTTCGTGCACGGTGGCCCCTTTGCCAACATCGCTCACGGTTGCAACTCCGTGATGGCTACAAAGGCCGCTCTTACGTTAGGTGACTGGGCCATTACCGAAGCCGGTTTCGGTAGCGACTTGGGTGCTGAAAAGTTCATGAACATCAAGTGCCGTATGGCGGGTCTCACGCCCTCTGCCATCGTGTTGGTGACCTCTACCAAGGCCTTAAAGTGGCACGGTAATGTTCCGTTGCCGGAAATCGGTAAGCCCAATGTTGACGCTTTAAAGGCTGGTCTTTGCAACCTCGATGCTCACATCGAAAACTTGAAGCACTTCGGCCCCAACATCGTGGTGAGCTTGAACCACTTCGCTAGCGACACTGCTGAAGAAATCGACATCATCGCTAAGCACTGCGAAGAAATGGGTGTGCGCTTTGCTATCTGTGACGGCTTTGCCGAAGGTGGTAAGGGTGCCGTGGAATTGGCTCGTGCCGTGATGGCGGCTGCCGAAGGCGATGTGAAGCCCTTAAACTACAGCTACGAAGCCGATGATGATATCGTCACGAAGCTTGAAAAGTTGACGGTTAACGTTTATGGCGGCGGACTCGTAGATTTCCTTGTGCGGCTTGCGCA
>CABSHY010000154.1 GCA_902477615.1 uncultured Sutterella sp. | reverse complement strand
TGCGTATCAGCACCTTATTTCTTTGTGCAACATTGGCGGGCTCGCTTGTGATGGTCTCGGGTTGTTCGGATCAGAATAATACAAACAAGAAGACCGAGCTCGAAGTCGAAACCATGGTCGTGCAACCGCAATTGGCTTACCGTTGGGTTGAAACTTTCGGTCAAACCGAAGGGGCCCAAGAAGTCGAGGTGCGCGCTCAGGTCGGTGGCATTTTGCGTAAGCTTCATTTCACCGAAGGCGAAGCTGTGAAAGCCGGTCAAACGTTATTTGAGATTGAGACCGAGCCTTATGAAGCCGCACTTCGTCAGGCACAAGCGCAAACGCAACAAGCCAAAACCAATTTAAATAAGGCGCATCGAGACGCAAAGCGCGCTCAAGAACTCATCAAAGTGCAAGCCATCAGTCGTCAAAATTATGATGATGCGATTAGTGAACTTGAAAACGCCAAGAGTGCATTAGCACTTGCCAATGCCTCTCAAGTGAAAGCAGAGATTGACCTTTCTCATGCTAAGGTCCCAGCACCCGTTGATGGGATTGCCGGTAAGAGCGAAGTTAATATCGGTTCTTTGATTTCGTCCGGCACAACGCTTTTGACCAGCATTACTCAACCGGGTGATTTGCGCGTGACATTTGCGGTAAGCGACCAAGATTTGGCTCAAGCCTCTTTGACGCGCGACTCTCAAGTGCAAGTGATGGTACCGGGTAACAAAGAACCCAAGGCCGCCAAACTTGACTTCATTAGTCAACAAGTCGATGCCGATCGAGGGACGGTGCGTATGCGCGCCAAGCTTGACCCCAATACGGGACTTTGGCCGGGTCAATACGTTGAAGTGCGTTTGATGGTCGGTACCATTAAAGACGCCTATGTTGTCCCGCAAGGCATTATTCGTCAAAAGTCTGACGGCACCTATGCTGTTTATGTGTTGGAAAACGGTATGGCGCGCGAACGCGAAGTTTTCGTGAGCCACTGGGAAGGCAAAGACTGGGTTTTGACCGGTGGCCTAAAGTCGGGTGATACCGTGATTACCAATCAGATTTTGCGCCTGCGTGATCGCACGCCCGTTAAACCTAAAAGCGAAGACATCGCTGCCCCTAAGGCACCTTAATGTGAAGGGGTAGAGCATGCTGTCTCAATTTTGTATTCGTCGCCCGATCTTTGCCACTGTCCTTTCTATTTTGATTGTGGTGGCAGGGCTTGTGGCAAGCCGAATTTTGCCGGTGTCTCAGTACCCGGACATTTCGCCTCCGAGCGTCTATATCTCTACGAGTTACGAAGGGGCTGATGCCAAGACCTTGGCGCGAACCATTGCTGCTCCTATTGAAGATCAACTCTCTGGCGTTGAAGGTCTTCAGTACTACACAACTTCTATTCGCTCTAATGGTGACGTTCGCATTAACTGTACCTTTGAAGTGGGTACCGATCCGAACGAAGCCATGTTGGAAATCAATAACCGCGTCCGCTCGGCCGAGCGTCGATTGCCGGAGACGGTTCGCCAAAACGGCGTCAATGTCAGAAAGCGCAGTGAAGAATCGCTTTTGATGGTGGTTTTAACGTCGCCTGATCTTTCCATGGACCCACGTCAAATGGCCGACTATGCGACCGTGAACATGGTTGACGATCTCAAGCGTATTCCGGGCGTGGGCGACGTGAGTGTCTTTGGTAACGTGCAAGGCGCCATGCGTTTGTGGCTCAACCCTGACAAGATGGCGATGCTAGGTGTGACGGTGCACGATGTTGAAAATGCCGTGAACGTTCAAAACCGTCAATACGCGGCCGGTCGTATGGGTGCAGCGCCCACCGAAGATGACCAACAACTCTTTTATACCATTACGACGCGCGGTCAATTATTGACACCTGAAGAATTTGGCAACATCACCATTCGCTCCAATGGCCCCGATGGCATTATCCGTGTCAAAGACATTGCTCGAGTCGAAGTGGGTAAGCGTAGTTATGACTCCTATAACCAACTCAATGGTTCACCTTCCGTGACCGTGGGTGTGTACCTGCAAACGGGTGCAAACGCCATGAGTACGGCCACGTTAGTAAAGGCAGAACTCGCGCGTTTGGTGGAGCGCTTCCCCGAAGGGCGTCTTACGCACGAAATTACGGACGATACAACGGTCTTTATTTCTGCCTCTTTGAGCGAAGTGGTTAAGACGTTGCTTGAGGCCGGCTTATTGGTGCTTGTGGTTGTTTACGTGTTCTTGCAAAACTGGCGCGCCACATTGATTCCGATGATTGCCGTTCCCGTGTCTTTGATTGGGACCATGGTGGGGCTTTGGGCTTTTGGTTTTTCCATTAACACACTGACGCTTTTTGCCATGACGTTGGCAATCGGTATTGTGGTGGACGATGCAATCGTTGTGTTGGAAAACGTCGAACGTATCATGGTCTCTGAAGGTTTGAGTGCAAGAGCTGCGTCTAAAAAAGCCATGAAAGAAGTCTCTGGCGCATTGGTGGCCATCGTTTTGGTGCTTTCATCGGTCTTTGTTCCGGTTGCTTTCTTAGGTGGGATGGCGGGCGAACTTTATCGTCAATTCGCTATCACCATTACCGTGTCAGTGATCTTATCGGGCTTTGTGGCCTTGACGTTGACACCGGCGCTTTGCGCATTGATGCTCAAGCACCGTGAGGGTGAACCTCACGCTTTCTTTCGACGCTTTAATTTGGCTTTGGGCCGTTACACCCATTTCTTCCAACGTTGGGTTGGTTTGGCGTTGCATCACCGTGTGGCAAGTGGCTTAATTCTTCTGGGCGTTATTGGGGCTTGTTGGGCCATGTTGCAAGTGACGCCGACCTCCTTTGTTCCGCGTGAAGACCAAGGGATGGTGAGAATGAGTCTGACCTTACCGGAAGGCTCTGCTTTAGGACGCACAGAAAAAGTGGCAGAAGAGCTTCGTCAAGGAATGGAAAAGATTGAAGGGGTGTCCTCCATCTTAACTTTGACCGGCTTTGATACGGTGGCCAATGACGTGCGACAAAATGCCGCAACGTTTTTCCTTAAGTTAGAGCATTGGAATGATCGCGAAAATACGGCCAATGACATCGCTTCGCAATTGAATCAACTCGGTCGAGAGTTAACCGAAGGAACGGGGGTAGCCTCAACGCCTGCTCCGATTCGTGGTTTAGGCTCTGCCGCAGGTTTCTCGGGTTACCTTCAAGCGCGTGAAAACGACGATCCGTTGGTTCTTCAACAAGTGGCAGACCTTTTCATTTCTGAATTGGAAAAGTCCTCCATTTTGACGAGTTTGCGTACCACGGCCAAGGCCGAGTCGCCTATGCTAATGGTCAATGTTGATGAAGCAAAGGCTTTGGCTTTGGGCGTTTCCATTGATGAAATCTACGAAACGTTGTCAACCTTTATGGGCAGCAACTACATCAATGACTTCACGCGTAACGGTAAGATTAATCGTGTCATCATGCAAGCCGATAGCCAATACCGTATGAAGCCTGAACATTTAGGTCGTGCTTGGGTTCGTTCGCAAGCAGGCGAAATGATTCCCTTGTCCGCACTTGTGACTTGGGAGCGTACGTCGGGTGCAGAAACCTTGGCAAGAATGAACGGTTACTTGTCGGCTCGCTTTATGGGGCAAGCCATCCATGGGGTGAGTTCGGGTGAAGCTATTGCAGAAGTTGAACGCATTGCCGCGCAAATCTTGCCTGATGGTTATGCCATCGGTTGGGTGGATCAAGCTTTCCAAGAAAAGCGTTTAGGTGCATCGGCTACTACGGCAGTGGTCTTCGGGATTTTGGTCGTCTTCTTAATTTTGGCCGCACAATACGAACG
>CABSHY010000153.1 GCA_902477615.1 uncultured Sutterella sp. | reverse complement strand
ATTCCAAAGCAATCTGTTGATGAGGCTCGTGGTGGCGTTGGCTTGTTGTTCAATACGTTCACCATTGATGTATAGATAAACGGATAATTCCTGATTGTTATAAACCGTTTTCGTTCGAATGGGTTCAAGCGTTCGCCACATCATGGCTTTGTTGCGCCAAAAGATGAAGTTACCTGAACTTTCAAACGGCTTATTGACGTTGAGTAAATATTGCGATTGTTTGAAAGTGCCACGAACAACACGATCCATAGTGGCCTGACGGGTGATATCGCTTGCGACCGATGCATAAGCCGTGCCCATCAAAGCGATGAGCACGACAAGGCAACGAAGAAAGAAAGTCTTTTTCAATAACATCGGTACAAGAAATCTTCTTAAATCATCCCCTAATTCTAAGCGATTTGGCAAAGATACAGGCTGTGACTGATGCCTAAATTATTCTGCACGTCAACAACTTTTAAGCCCGCCTCGTTAATGATGTCAATGAGTTCATTTTTTGCAAAAAAGCGAGAATTTCCGTTGGCTAGCACCGTGAAGTAAAGCGATGTGGCCGTGAGACTTAAGGCAGAAGTAGTGTTGCGCTGCTCATCCCACAAGGGCTCCAAAATGGCAATTTCGCCCCCTTCTTTTAAAGCCTCTTTGGCGCGCATCAAAATGCTGATCGCTTCCTCGCGGCTAAAGCAGTCTAAGAACTGACTCATCCAAATTAAATCGGCTTTTTTGTCAGTATTGAGTTGAGCGTCAAAATTCAACCAGTTAATCGCAAAGCCTGAGATACGATTTTGTTCTTCAATCGTGAGTTCGTGATTGGCGCGCATCAGCTGCAATTGCTCGGGCAAATCAACAATCGTGGCCGTGGCTTGAGTCCACGTATTAAGCGCCATTTTCGTAAAGCGACCCGTATTGCCACCGATATCAAAAAAGTGCTCAATCGGACGATCTTTTAAAACGTTGAGAGCTGCGCGGAAAGCCGTATCGGAATGAAAGTGGTCAAAGGCAAACCACGAGGCTTTGGTTTCATCGGGTAAGTCTTTAAGGTGCGGGTAGATGGTGTGCCATTGGGAATCAAAAACCTTTAGTCCGCAGGGTTTGCCATCACGAATCGCATCGTGTGTGTACTTTAATGCGTTGTAATTGACGTCATTGGAGAAATTAAGATTGACTTCGGTCATGGCGTCATAGATGAGGCACTCGCCCGTTTTGGTCAGACGATAACTGCTATTGTCGTCACGCTCGAGTACATCGGCGCAACTTAAAAGTTCCACCAAAACCTGCACACCATAGGCAGAGACTTGCGTTTTCTCGGCCATCTCTTCAATACTCATCGCCTGCTCGGCTTGGCCCAATAAGGCGAGAATACCGCAATCTCTGGCCGCCACCGTGGCTTGGAAAATAAAAGGGGCAAAGGCAATCTTTTGTGCGTTTTCGTACGCTTTTAAGAGCTTGTTGTGACGTTCATTTCCTTGCATGACTCTACCAATTCTCCAAAAGAGTTTCAGTCAAAAAGGTGACGGTCGGTTTTTCCGGGTTGGTTCCTAAGGCGCTCACGACGACTTTGGCATCGGTCCCTTTGACCACTTTGACCGTGGACGTTAATTTGTCGGTTGGGGTGCTAAGAGCCAACTTGTATCGGCATTCCGTCAACCCCCAATAGCAATAAAAGGTCAGTAATGGGTCTTCGGCGTCTCGAATGTCTTTTTGCACTACTTCATTAAAGGCGATCTTGCTGAGCGACTCCCAAGCTCGCGGTTTAGCTAATTCGATATCCACCCCTAAGTGATGATCAATGTCGTAACCGACACAAACCCAGTGGTTGGAGTGCGACAAACTCGTATAGATTTGATGCTCGCCAAAGGCGATGGCGGGGTGTGGTTGATTTTTTGGGAGGTCTCCCACGACATCTTTGCCCGTCAAGCGCTTTATAAGGCCGTTATAGAGCACGCGAGACCAAAAGTATTGGTCTGCCCGTCCGTGGTGATGAATGGTGTTTAAACGCGCATTTTGAGCCTCGTTGAGCATCGACCGGAGTGGATCACGAGAGGCGTTTTGAAAATTAGCGACGAATAAATGCATTCCTATTCCTCAAATCGTTTAAAAACCAATGACGTATTGATGCCACCAAAGGCAAAATTGTTGCTCATGATGTATTGGCATTGGATTTCGCGACCCTCGCCTTGGATGTAGTCCAATTGGCCGCAATCGGGATCGGGTTCCTGAAGGTTAATGGTGGGGGCAAACCAATTGGATCGCATCATTTCAATACTCATCCATGCTTCGAGCGCACCGCACGCCCCCAACGTGTGGCCCATGTAACTTTTCAAAGTAGAGACGGGGACGCGTTGGCCGAACACTTTTTCCATGGCCAAGGATTCCGCACGGTCACCTTGAATGGTTGCGGTACCGTGACTGTTGACGTAACCGATGGCATCGGCCGTGATACCGGCGTCTTTTAGCGCCAATTGCATCACCTTGGCCATACGGGCGTCATCAGGATTGGTGATGTGTTTGCCGTCAGAATTTGTGGCAAATCCCACCACTTCCGCATAAATCGTAGCGCCGCGCTCAAGAGCACTCTCTAAGCTCTCCAAAATAAGGGTGCCCGCTCCTTCGCCCAAGACCAAACCGTCACGGTTTTTATCGTAGGGTTTGGGAGACAATTCAGGAGTCTGATTAAAGCCCGTGGAGGTTGCATAAAGCGTATCAAAAACAGCGGTGTTGGCGGCGCTCATCTCTTCACAGCCCCCGGCAATCATCGCACGTTGGTGACCGTTTTTAATGGCTTCATACGCGTAGCCAATGGCTTGACTCGAGGACGTACAAGCGCTTGAGGTGGTGATAATGCGACCGGTAATGGAGAAAAAGACACCGATGTTAACCGCTGCCGTATGCGACATAAAGCGCACATAGGTGGTGGCGTTTAGGCCTTGCGTGGAAAGGTTGGCTGCAAGAGAGGCAATTTCAAAGACCGCATGCGGGTCACCTGCGCAAGAGCCGTAGGCAATGCCCATGTCACCCTCGTGAATCCAGTCAGAATCCGTCAGTCCGGCATCCTTTAGGGCCCACTCGGTTGCTAAGCACGCCATGATTGAGTTTCTTGACATGCTACGCGTGGTGCGACGGTTGTAGCGATCGGCAGGCGCTTCAAAGGGACAGGCAGGCGCGGCAAGGATGGAATTAAGCCCCTTGATTTGAGACCAATCCTCCATGCGTTCAACGGCATTGGTGTAGGACTTCAGTTTCTTTGAGACCGTTTCCCAATCGTTACCTAAGGGGGAAATGCCGGCCATACCGGTGACAACAACTCGATGACTCATCCGTGGAGTCCTCCATCAATTTCTAAAACCGTTCGCGTGATGTAAGAAGCCTTGTCGCTCACCAAAAACGCAATGGCGTGTGCCACATCGTCGGCCGTTCCCATACGCTTCATGGGGATGAGGGGAAGGGCATGCTCGAGAACAAAATCTTCAATCATGTCAGTTTCAATTAAACCGGGTGCGACGGCGTTCACGGTAATTTTTCGACTGGCCAATTCCAAGGCAAGCGCTTTAACGGCGCCGATGAGGCCCGCCTTAGCAGCAGAGTAATTGACTTGACCGCGGTTGCCCATGACACCGGAGATGGAACTCACCGCCACAATGCGACCGCCTCGACGCGTCTTCACCATCGGCATAACCAAGGGTTGAACAACGCTATAAAAACTATCCAGATTGGTTCTTAAAACACGATCCCAAGACTCCGGCGTCATGCCGGCAAAGGTGACATCGTCAGTGATACCGGCATTGACGACAATGCCCCAATACATACCGTT
>CABSHY010000152.1 GCA_902477615.1 uncultured Sutterella sp. | reverse complement strand
TATCAAAAATTTTTTAAGCATAAAAAACTCCTTTGCATCAACGGCACGCATTATGCAAAGGAGTGCGTCAAAAAACGGTCAAAATTATTTTTGAATAGAAAAAGTGCTTCCTTGGCCCACTTGAGTTGAGACTTGAATTGTCCACTGTTGCTTATCACAGATGCGTTTCACAATGGACAAGCCCAAGCCAACGCCCTTGTTGTTCCCATGCTCACCTCTAAAGAACGGCATGAAGATTTTCTCAATCTCGTCTTGTGCAATCCCAACCCCATGATCCACAATCTCAAACCCAGTATCACCGATTTTGATGGTAATCACTGCCGAAGCACTATGAGTGACTGCATTGAGAATTAAATTTCTCATGACGGTTTGAGTGGCCACTTCGGGCCACAAGACAGACGAATGACCATTAATCTTAAGCGCTGTCCCATTAAACGAATTTGTGCTCTGAAGCAATTCAACCAATTCTTTAGCAATTTCTTCCAATGGTTTAACGGTATTCGTTTCCTTAATATCTTCGCGGGCCAAATTCAATAAACTCGTCGTTAAATGCTGAATTTGATCGCTGGCTGACGCAATTTTGTCCGCATAGCGTCGTTGAGCGGGCGTGAGTTCCGTTTCCCCCAAGAGTTCCGCATTTAAACGAATCACCGTTAAAGGCGTGCGAATCTCATGACTTAAATCCGAGGTGTAATTTTTTTCTTGTTGAACCAATGAATGAAGCCGTTCAATGGAGGACTCGCAGAATTTCGCCAAGGTATCAATTTCTTTATCTTCAGCGTGAACTTTCAAAGGTTCAAAGGTCGGACTTTGTGCACTACGTTGAATTTCTTCTCCAAGTCGCTTAATGGGGTTCACAATCCCTCGACTTAAAATCCAACCGAGCACCAAGCCACAACTCACGGAAATCACAACGCCTAAAAGCGCCGCCAATTGAATGAGTCTTTCTTTTTCTTCAAATTCACTTTGGTCTCTGACAATCATGAAATCGTTGTCGTTCACCGGTTCTCGATAAATGAAAAAGGCCTTATCGTCTTCAAAAAATTCAGAATAGCCCATCGGTGCATCAATCAAGAACTCCGGAATAGGTTTAAGCCCCAAATGATCAGGATCCGTTTTGGCGTAAATTTGCATGCTTTCGCCAAAATCAGGAACGATTCCTTGAGGAATATTTTGTTCAACAACAATGTTCAAACTTTCTTTTAAGTTCTCAGAAACCAAGTGTTCTTCGGTATAAAAAATCACCGCCGAAAGCACTAATGAATAGATCCCTGCCACCACAAAAAGCGTTACCGTAATGGCTGCCACGATTCGATATTGAAGACTGCGTTTTGCGTTACTCATGATTGACTCTTTTTTTCCGAAAGAGACCACCCCAAACTGGGATGCGTATGAATGAGAGGAGAATCAAAATTCTTATCAATCTCGTTTCTCAAAAGGTAGATATTGGCTCTTAAGGAGTCCGTTTCCGGCGCTTCCTCGCCCCAGATTGCATCAATCATCTCACGACGACTGACGACCGCAGGCGATGCTCTCATCAATAGCTTTAAGATTTTCAAACACGTCGGATTCAAATTCACAGCGACGCCTGCGCGACTCACCTTAAAACTCTTCGTATCGTAGACCAAATCGCCCACTTGAAGTTTCGTGCTCACCATCCCTTGCGAGCGTCTCAAAAGGGCTTCAATGCGAGCCTTTAGCACTTTTAATTCAAAGGGTTTGATGAGGTAATCGTCAGCTCCCGCTTCAAGTCCGGTTACAACATCATCATTGCTGTCGCGAGCCGTTAACATCAAAATCGGGATGAGATTACCCTCGTCTCTTAAACGACGACACACTTCAATCCCACTCATGCCCGGCATGGTCACATCTAAAACCAAAATGTCGTATTCATTCGTTGAGAGCAAATTAAGCGCCGTTGTCCCATTGCCGCAACTGTCGGTAATCCAATCCCGATTGGAAAAATAATCAATTAAAGCTAAAAGAATATCGGGATTGTCATCAACAAAAAGAATTCGTTTCATGAAGTTTTTCCTAAAAAAAGGAATGTCTCGACCGACAAAAACGTTACAAACAGACGCCCTCTTTTCACGCCTTTTTAACGGTCGTTTGACAGGGCTTTGACACGCCCCTTGCCAAACTGTTCTTCATCAGTTCATTCTTTTTTGGAGTCATTGTGAAGAACTTCATCTTGAAAGCACGCAATTTCTACACACTCCTATTTGCCGTCGTGTGGGTCAGCGTTTTGTGTTCTGAATTTTTCGTTCGTCTCTGGAAGCTTACAACGATTGGAACATTGATCAACGCGTATATTGTATTAATTTGTTTATTTGCAGCGTGGCTGTATTTTATGCAAATTCTGTTGCCTACCAAGATCTTAAAACCCGTCCTAGGGGTTTTGATTTTAATCAGTGCTGTCACCAATGTCTTTTGCTCTCAATACGGGATTGTGATTTCACCCAACATGATTCGCAACTCCTTGGAAACCAATCCTGCAGAAGTCCTTGACCTCATCACGTTGACGTGGATTTTCAAAGTGATACTTTTTAGCGCCTTGCCTTTAGTGTGCTTGAAATACCTTCCCCAAACGAAAAGAGTCGCATCCTTTTCCATGGGACTCTTAAGTATTGGGTTTGCCGGCATCTTTGTTTTAAGCGCCCTTCAACCCATGAGCAGTCTTATGCGAAATCATCGTGATGTTCGCTACCTCATCACGCCCTTTAATTCGTTGGTCTCCACCTATAAAACGTTTAAAGAGGATTCGAGTTCAAGCTCTCAACGCGTGCGACTCATTGTTGACGATACGCCTCAAATGGGCCCGGCATTAAGCAATAACACCCGTCCCACGGTCACGGTCATTGTTGCGGGCGAAACCACGCGATCGGCAAGTTGGCAATTAGCGGGTTACGATCGTGAAACGAATCCGAATCTTTCACAACGCAATATTATTTCGCTTCCGAAAGTAAGCACCTGCGGAACCGACACGGAGCAATCCCTACCTTGCATGTTCTCTCGTATCGGTCGTCGTGATTATGATCGTCAGCGCATCGTTTCTGAAGAATCGTTGTTGCCGCTTTTGCAACGCGCTGGATTTGATGTGACTTGGATTGATAATCAATCGGGTTGCAAAGGGGTTTGCCAAGGCGTTAAAAGTAAGAATGCGCCCCAAGTGGCTGGCGAAACCGATCAAAACCTCATTGAAGCGTTAAAGCGCGAATTGAATGCACCTTCAACCGGTAAAAATCGTGTCATTGTTTTACACATGATGGGTTCTCACGGTCCCGCTTACTTCAAACGCTATCCGCAAAAAATGGAGTTCTTTAAACCGGCTTGCCGAAGCAATGACTTTAGCAAATGTTCACGTGAAGAAATCTTAAATGCCTATGACAATTCCGTTCGCTACACCGATTATTCTCTCAATGAAATGATTAAAGTCTTAGAAGAGCGAAAAGACATTGACTCTTCACTCCTATTTATGAGTGATCATGGTGAAAGCGTGGGCGAAAAGAGCTTGTATTTGCACGGCGCTCCCCGTTTGGTGGCCCCCAATGAACAAACGCAAGTGCCTGGCATCTTGTGGCTCTCCGAAGGCACGCAAAAGCGCTTGGGAACCAACGTCTTTACCCTCACGGAACTTGATAACGTCGCTCATGACCATCTCTATCACACGGTGTTGGGACTATTGGATGTGGATACCAAAGCCTACAATCCCCAATGGGATTTAATTCAAAAGATTAGACGCTCAACGCAACCCTAATCAAGTAGGGGGCGATTTATTTTAACATCTCGCTCCTCTCACACCGCAATTACAGGCATGCCGTTCGGCACCTGGC
>CABSHY010000151.1 GCA_902477615.1 uncultured Sutterella sp. | reverse complement strand
ATTTCAACGAGCGGGTCATAACGACCACCACCGCAAACCGTGGCTTGGGCACCTAACTTATCCGTCACCCATTCGTAAACCGTGTGGTTGTAGTAGTCCAAGCCACGCACTAAACGCGGGTTGATGCTGTAGTCGACACCGGCAACGCTTAACAAACGTTCCAAACGATTTAAGAAAGCAAGGCTATCTTCTTTGAGATAGTCAAGCAAACGCGGAGCGGCTTCAACCATGGCTTGCATTTCAGGATTCTTCGTATCCAATATGCATAACGGGTTAGCGTACAAGCGACGCTTGGCATCTTCATCCAAAATGTCTTGGTGAGCTTCAAAGTACTTGATCAAAGCTTCACGGTGAGCCAAACGTTCATCCAAATTACCCAAGGAATTCAATTCCAAGCGCAACGGCAAAATTTCCAATTCATCAAAAAGGCGACGTGCCATCAAAATTTGTTCAACGTCAACGTCCGGACCCTTAAAGCCCAAGGCTTCAACACCTAATTGATAGAACTGACGATAGCGACCGCGTTGGGGACGTTCGTGACGGAACATCGGGCCAAAGTACCAAAGTCGTTGCGGAGCGTTGTAGCAAAGATTATGTTCAATAACGCTACGAACGACACCAGCCGTATTTTCAGGGCGCAAAGCCAATTCTTCACCGTTTAAGCTATCGGTAAAGCAATACATTTCCTTTTCAACGATGTCGGTCACTTCACCGATACCGCGCTTGAAAAGGGGCGTTGATTCAAGGATCGGGGTACGGATTTGCTTATAACCGTAACCTGCCAAGACAGCATTTGCCGTGTCCGTAAACACTTCCCAAATATAGGAGTCGGCCGGCAAGATGTCATTCATGCCGCGAATACCGGCAATTTTTTGAACTTTAGCCATTTCAATCTTCTTTCATTAGATCAATAAATTACTTACGAGCATAGTGCGAAAGCACATACTCTTCAATCATAGCGTGAAACTTCTCACTAATGGCGTGAGAATCTTGGGCTTCACCCTTAATTGTTCCAATTTTTTCGCCATCGGCAAACACCGGCGCAACGGGACTTTCCCCACAGCCGGGCAAGCTGATGCCGATGTTGGCGCTCTTACTTTCGCCGGGGCCATTGACCACACAGCCCATCACAGCCACCACCATGCTCTCAAAGCCGGGGGCCGTCTCACGCCACTGGGGCGTTTTTTCGCGCAAGAACGCTTGAGTATCGAGTGCCAATTGTTGGAAAAGAGAGCTTGACGTGCGACCGCACCCGGGGCACGAGACCACCAACGGCATAAAAGCACGCAATCCCATCGTCTGGAGAAGCTCTTGAGCAACAACGACTTCTTCCGTACGGGCTTTGCCGGGCATCGGTGTAATACTCACGCGAATCGTATCGCCGATTCCTTCACCTAAAAGCGTCCCCATGGCAACAGAACTTGCCACCACACCCTTGGTGCCGATACCGGCTTCGGTTAAGCCTAAATGCAATGCATAGTGGCACTTTTGTGCCATTTCTCGATAAACGGCAATAAGATCAGCAACACCGCTCACCTTTGCCGAAAGCACAATCTTGTCTGCGCCAAGGCCCAACGTTTCTGCGTACTGAGCCGACTCAATAGCCGAGGCCACCAAAGCATGACGCAATACTTCCGTGGGCGTCTCAGGCATTCCCTTTTGACGATTTTTATCCATCATCCGGGACAAAATTTGAGGATCTAACGACCCGCCATTGACACCGATACGAACCGGTCGATCGTTTTTGATCGCCACTTCAATCATCTTGGCAAAGTTTTCTAAGCCTCGTTCCCCTTTGCCGACGTTACCGGGGTTGATGCGGTACTTCGACAAAGCAAGAGCGCACTCAGGCACTTCGGTCAAAAGTTTATGGCCGTTGTAGTGAAAGTCACCCACCAACGGTACCGTGCAACCGGCTTCATCAAGGCGCTTGCGAATGTCCACCACCGCACGTGCCGCTTCCGGCGTATTGACCGTAAGACGCACCAATTCACTGCCTGCGCGAGCCAACGCCAACACTTGTTCAACCGTTGCTTCAATGTCGGTCGTCGGCGTATTGGTCATCGATTGAACACGAATCGGACTGTCAGAGCCAATCGTCACATCACGGTCGGCATAGCGAACATGGACGGTTTGTGTTTGATGACGAGCCTTAAAAACTTCCATGACGGCCTCGATTAGTTTTCTTTCACCAAGAACGTTGCACGAGCTTTTTGTTCTGCTAAGCGCTCAGCTCGACGCGTTTTGTCTTTAATGTTGCCTGCCAATTGACCGCAAGCGGCATCAATATCATCACCACGCGTCTTACGAATCGTCGTGACAATGCCTTGCCCCATCAAGTAGTCTTGGAAAGCCTTCACATCCTTAGCATCAGGCTTTTTCAAGTCACTATCGGGGAACGGATTAAAGGGAATCAAGTTGAACTTACAAGAAACCCCGCGAACCAACTTTGTCAATTGCTTAGCGTGCATCAATTGGTCGTTCACGCCGCCCAACATGATGTATTCAAACGTGATGTAGTCGCGAGGTGCGTATTGCAAATAGCGCTTACAAGCTGCCATCAAATCGGCCAACGGGTGCTTACGATTAATGGGCATAATCATGTCACGCAATTCATCCGTGGGCGCATGCAAAGACACGGCCAATGCCACGGGCACCGCTTGCGCAAGCTTATCCATTTGAAGCGTTAAACCGCAGGTCGAAACCGTCACGCGACGGCGACTTAAACCGTAACCATTGTCATCGAGCATGAGCTTTAAGGCAATGATCACGTTATCCAAATTCTGTAACGGCTCACCCATCCCCATCAACACAACGTTACTGATGATACGATCGGCGGGATCGGTGATACCGGCATCGGCACGAAGCGTTTTTTCAGCGTGCCAGAGCTGACCGATAATTTCGGCAGCAGTTAAATTTCTGTTAAACCCTTGCTTACCCGTCGAGCAGAATAAGCACCCCATGGCACAACCGGCTTGCGTGGAAATACACAACGTACCGCGGTCGTCTTCTGGGATAAAAACCGTTTCAACGGCATTGCCGTTGCCCAAGTCAAAAAGCCATTTGCGAGTACCGTCCGTACTCACCTTGTCCCAAATCGGTTTCGGCGCACGAATCTCACATTCGTTTAACAACTTTGCACGAAAACTTTTGGCTAAATCGGTCATGTTTTCGATCTCGCCTTCGCAGTGGCGATGGATCCAACGCAAAAGCTGAATAGCGCGAAAACGCTTCTCGCCCAAGCTCTCGCAATAGGCGATCAAACCTTCACGATCCATGTTTAAAAGATTGACTCGATTAGCGGTATCCATAGGACAAAAACTTGAAAAATTGAGGTTAAATAAAAACGCAAAAAGTTCGAGAAAGTCTCGAACCCGAAAACAACTCAAAGAAAGCGTCACCGCCTCTGTGCGAGACGGCGACACTTTAACCATTTAGATGCGAATTACTTACCGCAGCAGCAACCGCAGCACTTGCGTTCGCAGATTGCCAACGTCGGGAAGAAGTAAGCAATTTCAACGGCAGCCGTTTCAGGAGCGTCAGAGCCGTGAACGGCGTTAGCGTCGATGCTTTCAGCGAAGTCAGCGCGGATCGTACCGGCTTCAGCCTTCTTCGGGTCGGTAGCGCCCATCAATTCACGATTCTTGAGAATGGCGCCTTCGCCTTCCAACACTTGAATCATAACGGGACCAGAGGTCATGAAAGCAACCAAGTCCTTGAAGAAGGGACGTTCTTTGTGAACGGCGTAGAAGCCTTCGGCTTCAGCTTGAGAGAGTTGACGCATTTGAGCGGCAACAATCTTCAAACCAGCGTTTTCAAAACGCGTGTAGATTTGACC
>CABSHY010000150.1 GCA_902477615.1 uncultured Sutterella sp. | reverse complement strand
TTGTCCTCTGGTAACGGCTCTGCTAAGGCTGTGGATTTACCGGCTGGTTTTGATGTTGAAGGTTTCTTGAAAGTCGCTGAAGAAAACTTCGTTAAGATGCAAAAGGCTTGGGATACGGGTAACGTGACGGCTTTGTCTGACTTCACGACCGATGACGTCTTCTTGACGATTACGCACCAATTGCGTGAACGTGGTAACCAAGATTATCAAACGGAAGTGATTAGTTTGAAGTCGGAATTCCGTGGCATCATTCAAGACGGTGAAGAGTATTTGGCTGGTGTGACCTTCCAAGGTACGCTCAATGTGAGTGGTGAAGCTGAAGACATCAATGAAACGTGGATTTTGTCTAAACCCGTTCATGGTGATCAAGGCTGGTTGCTCTCTGGTATTCATCAAGAGCAAGCTAACGCTTAAGGTCTGTGTTCTAGTATGACAGACAGGAGGGAGTTCAGGTTTGTTGAGCTCCCTTTTTCTTTGAGTTGTAAGTGAGTCAATTTCGCTACAATAAGAGAGTTATTAATTTAAAGAGAAGCTGCTATGTTAAACATTGTTATTTTGGCTGCAGGGATGGGCAAACGCATGCGTTCCCGTTTACCAAAAGTGCTTCAGCCATTGGCAGAAAAACCTCTTTTGTCTCACGTTTTGGATAAGGCTCGAGCCGTTGAGGGCGAAAAGCGTTTAATTGTTGTCGTGGGGCATGGAGCCGAAGCGGTCAAAGCGCATTTAAAAGAGGCGACCGATGTGACGTTTGCCTTACAAGAGCAGCAATTGGGTACGGGGCACGCTTTAATGCAAGCCTTGCCTTACTGTGACCCCGAAGCGCCGACCTTGGTGTTATTGGGGGATGTTCCCTTGATTGAGACGCAGACATTAGAAAATTTGCGCCAAAAGGCCGGTGACGATCTCGGTCTTTTGACGGTGAAGTTAGATAATCCTAAGGGCTATGGTCGTATTGTTCGTGAAAATGGCAACGTCAAAGGCATCGTTGAAGAAAAAGACGCAACCGACGAACAAAGAAAGATTGATGAAGTCAACACGGGCATTATGCTTTTGCCGACACGTCGATTAGAGGCTTGGTTGTCTTCTTTATCCAATAGCAACGCTCAAGGTGAATACTATTTAACCGATGTGATTGCTAAGGCGGTTGAAGAGTCGATTCCAGTGCACACGGCTTTTGCGACGTGCGCCAATGAAGTTGAAGGCATTAACAGCAAGCCTCAATTGGCAGCGCTGGAGCGCGCTTACCAAGTCGCACAAGCCCAACGCCTGATGCAAGAAGGCGTAACCTTGATTGACCCGGCTCGCTTTGATTTGCGAGGTGAGCTCATCTGCGGCAAGGACGTGACCATTGATGTGGGTTGCGTTTTCAGCGGGCGCGTGGTTTTGGCCGACGGTGTTCGTATCGGTGCCTACTGTATCCTTAAAGATGTAGAAATTGGCGCTGAAACGGAAGTGTTGCCGTATTGTCACTTTGAAAATGCAAAGGTTGGGGCAGAGGCTCGACTTGGACCATACTCTCGTTTGCGTCCAGGTGCTAATTTGGCCGATCAAACGCATGTCGGTAATTTTGTCGAAATTAAGAAGTCCAATATTGGTTTGGGCAGTAAGGTTAACCACCTCTCCTATATCGGGGATACCGATATGGGCGCTCGAGTCAATATCGGGGCTGGAACCATCACCTGTAATTACGATGGTGTGAATAAGTTCAGAACAACGATCGGTGATGACGCTTTTATCGGTTCTGACACTCAATTGGTCGCTCCTGTTTGCGTAGGCAATGGTGCTACGCTAGGGGCCGGTACGACCTTGACAAAGAATGCGCCGGAAGGGGAATTAACCCTTTCTCGTGCTCGTCAGGTAACGATTCAAGGTTGGAAGCGTCCGACCAAGAAACAATAACTTCAGAAAAAAGGAAGTGAACTATGTGCGGTATTGTTGCTGCGACGTCGAAACATCGTGATGTCGTGCCGTTGTTGGTCCAAGGTTTAAAGCGTTTGGAATATCGTGGCTATGACAGCTGCGGTGTGGCTGTGTGGGATAAGGGCTTAAAACGTGTTCGAAGCGTTTCTCGCGTTGCAGAACTTTGTGAACAAATTGAAAAAGATCATTTGGCCGGACACTTAGGGATTGCTCACACGCGTTGGGCCACGCACGGTGCGCCGTTGGTCGTGAATGCTCACCCGCATTTTGCCGGTGAAGAAATTGCTTTGATTCACAACGGTATTATCGAAAACTACGAAGAAATCCGTGAAGAATTGGAAGCCAAGGGCGTTCAATTCAGCGGTCAAACCGATACGGAAGTGTTGGCCTATTTGGTTCGTGACTGCTATAGCGGTGATTTGTTGGGCGCAGTGAAGGCTGCTTTAAACCGTGTGCGTGGCGCTTACGCTATCGCCGTGTTCTCAAAAGACGATGATAAGCATGTCGTTGTGGCTCGCCAAGGCTCTCCCTTGGTGTTGGGGTTGGGCGAAGGGGAAATGTTTGCGGCGTCCGATACGATGGCATTGGCCGGTGAAACAAATCGCTTTATCTATTTAGAAGATGGTGATGTTGCCGAATTAACGCCTGAAAGCTACCAAATTTATAAGCATGAAGGGATGGAGTATCTGCCGATCGAACGCGAAGTTCGTGAAGTTGAAGCTTTCTCCAATGCTGTGGACTTAGGCCCCTATCGCCACTACATGCAAAAGGAAATCTTTGAACAACCGCGTGCCATTGCCGATACGTTGGAAGCGGTTGAAGGCATTACTCCGATGCTCTTTGGTGAAAAAGCCGAAGAGATCTTTAAGGGCATTGAACGCATTTTAATGATTGCCTGCGGTACGAGTTACTATGCAGCACTCACTTCAAAGTATTGGTTAGAAGGCATTGCCGGCATCCCGTGCGATGTGGAAATTGCCAGCGAATACCGCTATCGCAAGAGTGTGCCCAATCCGAAGACGTTGGTGGTGACGATTTCTCAATCTGGTGAAACGGCCGATACGTTGGCAGCCTTAAAGCACGCTCGCGCGTTGGGTATGGATAAGAGCTTGACGATTTGCAATGTGGCAACGAGTGCCATGGTGCGTGAAAGCGTCTTGCACTTTATTACGCGTGCCGGTGTGGAAATCGGTGTGGCTTCGACGAAGGCCTTTACAACGCAGTTGGTGGCTTTGTTCCTTTTGACGTTGACGTTAGCCAAGGTCAAGGGGCGTCTGAGCGCAGAGGAAGAAGCCCAATACATGAAGCAATTGCGCCATGTGCCGCAAGCGGTAAGCGCCGTCTTGGCGTTAGAGCCTCAAGTGATTGCTTGGGCTGATCGTTTCGTGAGTAAACAGCACGCCCTTTTCTTGGGTCGTGGTGAGCATTATCCGATTGCCTTAGAGGGTGCGTTGAAATTAAAGGAAATTTCCTACATTCACGCAGAAGCCTATCCGGCTGGCGAACTCAAGCACGGTCCGTTGGCTTTGGTTGATGAGTCGATTCCTGTGGTGACGGTCGCTCCGAACGACCGATTGCTTGAAAAATTAAAGAGCAATATGAAGGAAGTGGAAGCTCGCAAGGGTGAATTGTATGTCTTTGCCGATGCGGATACGGGGATGGAAGCAAGTGAACACATTCATGTGATTCGTATGCCGGAAAACTATGGAGCCTTGTCGCCGATTTTGCACGTGGTGCCGTTGCAACTTTTGGCTTACCATACCGCCTTTGTTCGTGGTAACGACGTTGATAAACCCCGAAATCTCGCAAAGAGTGTGACGGTGGAATAACGTTAAGATAGCAAAAACAAAACGTCCCCAAAAAATCCTATGTGATTTTGGGGACGCTTTGTTGTCACCGAAAACCTCCCGCTCGGCGGGAGGTTCAAAAAAGCTTATAGC
>CABSHY010000149.1 GCA_902477615.1 uncultured Sutterella sp. | reverse complement strand
CTCTAGGAATTATTAATTCTCATGGACAAACTTAATAGTTGCCCCTGCGTAGTAATAGAATTCTTGGCTGGAAAAATGATTGTGCATGAGAATTAATAATTCCTAGAGTTAGATGCATTTTAGCGTTTTTAACATCATTCTTTTTTATTTTCTCGCTCTTGACTAAAATATTCAGAGATTTTATTTCGAGAGACATCAAATGCAGTTCTTAATCGTTGACGATCACTCCATTGTCACCATGGCCTTAGGTATGCTCTTAAAGGACTATGACGGTGAGCAAAATTCTGTCTATACGGCCAACACCAAAGAAGAAGCGTTAGAACTTGCCAATACCTATGGCGATACGGCCGATTTGATGATTCTCGATCTTTCGATGCCGGGCGTTGAAGGCACTTCTTTGATGGAAGAAATTGTTGCGGCTCACCCCACACTTAAAATTTTGATGATGAGCGGTCTTCAAGATCAACACAGCATCGTGAAAGTGTTGCAAATGGGTGCGGCAGGCTTTATCCCCAAATCTCTTGACGCGGCCCTTTTAACCGCTGCCATCCGTTTTGTCTTAAATGGTGGCGTCTATATCCCCGTTAAACTTTTGGCTCAAGCCCAACGTACGGGCCTACTCACGGCCAAAGAACCGAAACTATCCGACACCGCTGACGTTCATTTAACGGAACGCCAAAAAGAAGTCTTAATGCTTTTAGCAAAAGGCGCACCGATTAAGCGCATCTGCAAAGAATTGGATTTGTCTGAAGGGACGGTGAAAACGCACGTGACGGCCATTTATCGTGCCTTTGGGGCCACCAATCGCACCGAAGCTTTGATTGAAGCCCGCCGTCACGGCTTTGATGTCGGCATTTAACTTTCTTTTGCCAAAACCGAACGAATCGCTTCGTTAAGGTCTTCGCCTGAAACAGGCTTTTGCATAATTCTTGGCAGCGCAAAGTACTGCACATCTTCTTCACTTAATGTGGAAAGAATGTGTCGATAGTCTTCTTGAATCTTATCGTCAGCCACTGCTGTCAATAAAATTGAGGGAATCGTTGTCTGACAGGCGCGATTCATCTCTAACATCCCTTCAAGGCCATTGGCTTTATCAGCCCCTAAGTTATAGTCGGAGATAATGGCATCAATGCGCGCTTCATTTTTAATCTTTTCAATCAGCGCTTGAGAATAACCGCTCTCGGCAATGACCTTTAATTGCCACATCTGTAGGAGCGCCTTTAAGCTTTCACGCACCACGGCATTATCTTCAATGAGTACCACCGTGGCGTTCATTGTTTGAACATCTTGTTTTTCTTTTCTTGCTTGCGTGAAAATCCGAACCTGTTCGGCTTCATGCAAAGGCAGTTGAATGCGGAAAATCGAACCCCGTCCCAATCTTGATGAGAAACTTAATCGCATCCCGAGTTGCTCGCAAATCCCCCGAACAATCGATAAACCCAAACCAAAACCCTCGGTCGTTTCTCGTGTTTTTTCACTGCGATAGAAGTGCTCAAAAATTCGCTTTTGCTCAGCCTTATCCACCCCTTCACCGCTATCGACCACGCAAATGCTCACGTTTTTACCACCGATTAAGCGAGCGGCTAAAACGATTTCGCCTTCGTTCGTGTAATTAATGGCGTTGGTAATCAAGTTGCGTAATGCCCGTTGCAATAATTGCGCATCGGTATAGACATTGACATCCAACGGTTTAACACGAAAACCCACATTCTTTTTGGCGGCCAACGGGGCGAACTCTTCGGCTAAATCTTCAAGCACCTGTTGAACATTTAAGGGCTCAAGCTTTGTCGTCATGTTGTGCGTTTCAAGACGCGAGATTTCCAAAATTTGAGCCACCAACGTTTGAAGCGACGAAGTGGTTTTTGCCAACTGCTCAACAATCAATTTAACTTGAGGATCGTCATTGCGTTTGAGTAACTCGATATAGATCCCAATGGCTTGAAGCGGTTGGCGAATATCATGGTTGGCCGCTTGAAAGAATTTCCCGCGAATACGGCTTTGTTCTTGCGTTTCGCGACGAAGTTTTTCGGCTAAGTTTTTCTCAAGCGTTAAACGCTTAACCATCAATTCGCTTTCTTGTTCGTTGCGAACCGACATCTGAACGATATCACTGAAACGTCGACCGGAATAGAAAATAAAAGCAATGATGCCCACCAATAAAATGGCAATGGCCAATCGCGACCAACCAAAAACCAAAGCCATGCGAAGCACGAGCGGCGCAATGCTCAAAAGCGTAAACACACCCAAACTCGGCAACCAACAAGCATAGACCGGCCACGAAGCAAAGGTCACGCTCAAAATAACGCTCACCAAGAGGATTTGCGAGGCCATGTGACCATCTGCACCATAAGCAAAGGTGGAACCCGCTACGGCCCAAATAACGCCGGAGAGCGTGGCTAAAATCATCCAGGCTCTCACCCACAGGTGAACTCGTGCGTGACGATAGCGATCGGCCCAGAAACGTCGAGAAAAATCGATGGCACCGTAGAGGTGAATGACGATGACAAAGAGCCACGCAAAGAGGTACCAATGGTTGATTTCATGCCAAAAGGTAAAGGCCAGCGTTGCGGCCCCCGTACTTTCAGCAATTAAAGCAATCGGCTGAAGTTTTAGTGAACTTTGGATTTGACGAACGAGCACACGAGAGTGACGGCGACGCCATTGGGCTGCCGTCTGATTCTCGTTAAGCGGGGCCGAGTTGTTGGTGAGAAATTGGTACCACTTGGCCCGAAGTCGATCAAACATGTTTAATTTCAAAGCGAGGCTTCACTCTCGGGTGATCAAACGTATTTAAAACAACGTATCCCTTTTCGGTATGCATCTTCACTTTTGCACCATAGGGGATGGTGGCTTTCACAGGAGAGTGACCGAAGGGAAAGCCCGTCAAAATAGGCACGTCCTTCACACGTTTTCTCAAAAATTCAAGCACGTCGGCAAAAAGAAAATCATTGGGTCTCGGATGCATCGGATCGGCATCGCGGAAGTCGCCCAAGAGAATCGCTTTTTGCTTTGTGAGTACACCGGCCATATATAACTGCATTAAAGAACGTTCCAAACGATAGGCACGGTCATTGCAGTCTTCAATGAATAAAACCCCGCCTTCAATTTGAGGGAAATAGGGCGTTCCCACCAAAGAGGCCATCATTGCTAAATTGCCACCCCAAATTTGCCCCTCAAGATCAAGCTCCGGCGCTTCCTTGCATGGAAAAGACAACACCCACTCTTCATCAAACAAAGCCGAATGGAAATTGCGTTCGGTCACATAGAGCGGTTGATCAACGAAATCCGTTGCGCTCGGGCCGTGATAACTGATTTTTCCGGTCTTGGCATAGTAGGCCATATTAAAGGCCGTGAAATCCGAAAAACCACAGAAAATCGGATCGTGTTTAGCGATCTCTTCAAAGTCGATATCGTCCAAAATGCGAGATAAACCGTAACCGCCACGAATAGGCATCACGAGATCAATCTCAGGATTGCACGCCATCGACATAATGCTATCAATGCGCTCAGACTCAACACCCGCAAATTGCTTCACGTTTTTAAAAACGGCATCGTGAATTTCCACTTGAGCGCCGCGATCGGTAAAGTAAAGCTTTGCCAGCGCAGGCGTTGAAACATCCACGGGAGCGCGAGACGGGGCACAAAAGCCCACACGAATCGGGAAATCAGGCATTGCGACGCTCCTCAAAGAAGGCCGTTAAAAGCGTGCCGCACTCTTCAGACAAAATACCGCCATCGACTTGGGGCTTGTGATTGAGCTTGGCCACTTCAGGCAAATTAATAACGCCACCGTAGGCTCCGGTCTTGGGGTCAGAAGCACCAAATACCACGCGGTCAATGCGAGCATGAGAAATAAGCGCAGCACACA